>CAIJEA010000322.1 GCA_903819605.1 uncultured cyanobacterium
ATTCACCTGTAAGAAGGGATTCATCAACGGTAAGATGCGTTGACCATAGCAATACGCCATCCGCAGGTATGCGATCGCCTTCCGCAATTACAATTAGATCGCCACGCACTACTTCTCGACCTGCGATTCTTTTACGCTCTCCATCGCGAATTACAAGCGCACGAGGACTAGATAGATCTCGCAAAGCTTCGAGGGATTTCTCTGTTTTCTGCTCTTGATAAAGATTAATTGCCACAATAAAGAAGACGAAGCCTAATAATATCAATGCTTCTTGGGCATCCCCTAAAAACAGATAAATGCCGCCACAACCAAGCAACAATAAAAAAATTGGCTCGCTAGTGATTTCGAGAACGATTCCCAAAATATTGAGGTGATCGCCTGATGGTAACTCGTTATATCCCTCAGTTTGCAGGCGTTGGGTAACTTCCTGCGCTGATAGACCTGTTAATTCTTGGGGGTTCAGTACAGACTTCATATAGATCCTATTGTCGAAAATTAACAATCTCAATCGAATTCTTGTAGCTGATTTAATTTAGTGATGTTACGTGGAACCCTCATCCCCCAACCCCTTCTCCCGCAGGAGAAGAAGAGCAAAACCCGTATTATTTTCTTGTTCCCCTCTCTTGCGGGAGAGGGGCTAGGGGTGAGGGCTTTACAGACTTCCACGTAACATCAGTAATTTAATTATCAAATTACCCATCTCTCAATCCGCTCTCAATTAGTAGCTTGCATTAGTGAGAAATGGCTTTTGCAATAAAGAAAGCCGCTGCCGCTGCGATGCCACCAATTAACACAGTTTGAACGGCACTACGGATAGGGGTAGTTCCTGTAAATCTTCCCTTTACATAGCCAAAAACGGCAAGGGCAATATGGGTTACAACAATGGATACGAGGAAAGCATTATTCAAATTATGCAGAAATATGTATGGAGATAGGGGGATCAGACCTCCAACCATATAAGCAGTGGCAATTGTGAGCGCACTTATCAATGCGCGTTTGGGATGGGGCTTTTCTAAGCCCAATTCAAAACGCATCATAAAGTTTACAAAGCTGTCGGGATTTTTGATGAGCGTCTTGGCAATAACTTCACTTTCTGCTTCAGAAACACCATAGGATTGGAAAATATCCATCACTTCTAACATTTCGACCATAGGCACTTCACTCACTTCTAAATATTCGCGTTCTAGTTCGCTTTCATAATGTTCGACATCGGTTTTTGCGGCTAGATAGCCACCTAGTCCCATGGCGATCGAGCCTGCCACGATTTCGGCAAATCCTGCGGTGACAACGATCGCTGTTGATGCAACTGAGCCTGACAATCCTGCTGCAAGGGCAAAGGGAACTGTCAAACCGTCTGACATACCAATGACGATATCTCGGATGAATTCACTTGACGAGAAGTGATACTCATAGTGTGGCTTATTTTGCATCTTAATTAGAAATTAGCTGGAGAATATTTACAAAATGGGAATGTCCTTCCCTGAGATTCAGTTACTCCCTTCCCAGTGAATAATTAGCAGTGAGTTGCTTCGCAACTCACTGCTAATTATTCACTTTTTAACGCCTATCCTTTGAGTGGGAAGGTAGTAGCAGGAAACAATGATTTCATTTGTTGGCGGTTCTATTACAGTTTTATAACAGTTAGTTCGGATTTACAACCTCACCAATCTATTAATGAGAACTATCGTCTATAGTCAAAAGAAAAAGATAGAATTAATAGTTAATATAGAAGTTGGAACTCCTTGTTTGGTAAGGCTTCAATAGGCTCAGAACGCAAAAATAATCGCTTGTAATTTTCATGGTTAAGTAGTTCAGCATAGTTAAAAACTTAACCTAGAAGCTTATGCTTACTCCCTTTTCAGCGAATAATTAGTGGTGCACGGCTTCGCCGCGCATCACTAATTATTCACTTTATCGAGCCTATTCTTTTAGTGGGCTGGGAGTAGCTACTTACAGCGCTTTGCGCTCAAAAACAAACTAAGAAAAAATTTAAAAGCTTTGCTTCGCAACGGTTTTAAATTTTTTTCTTGTGGTTCGTTTAATCGGTAATTGCTGTAGATGCGAATGGTAATGGAATAATTTTTTAAATAGCGTTAATATGAATATCTACAAAATTCTTACAAATTCTTTTAATGCTGGAAGTACTGCAATCAACTATTGATGGTATCGCTGTCGGCAGCATTATCGCGCTCGCAGCAGTCGGTTTAACCCTTACCTATGGCATCTTGCGCCTTGCCAACTTCGCCCATGGTGATATTCTCACCCTCGGCGCATACCTTGTATTTCTCGCCAATACTACCCTCAAACTTGATATTTGGTTATCGATCGCCCTTGGTAGTGGTATCTCCATCGTCATAGTTTTACTTTGCGAAAAAATTCTCTGGCAACCATTACGTGCCAAACGAGCTACCTCAACCACGATGATGATCGTCTCTATTGGTCTAGCGTTGGTGATTCGTAATGCGATCGTCCTCGTTTGGGGTGCAAAACCACAGAAATATAATTTGCCAACTTTCCCAGCGATCGATGTATTTGGCATAGCGATCACGCGCAATAAAATCGTGGTCATCGTCGCCGCGATCGCTGTAATTGCAGGACTGTACTATCTCCTGCAAAACACCAAAATTGGTAAGGCAATGCGAGCAGTAGCCGATAACCCAGAACTTGCAAAGGTCGCAGGTATTAACGTCAATGCCGTGATTATCTGGACATGGGTAATCGCAGGGGGCATGACCGCCTTTGGTGGCAGTATGTACGGACTGATTACCAACTTGCGGCCGAATATGGGTTGGTTCTTGATTTTGCCGATGTTTGCGGCGGTAATTCTGGGCGGGATTGGCAATCCCTATGGGGCGATCGCTGGTGCTTTAATTGTTGGTATTTCTCAAGAAGTAGCGACTACCTGTCCTGCGGCTCTTGGTGAATTGCAAAAATACTGTATTGGTACAGACTATAAACTCGGCGTTGGTTTAGTAATTATGATTTTAGTGCTGTTATTTAAACCGCAGGGCTTATTTAAAGGAACTATCTGAAAAGAAGGGGCGCTTCGCGCCCCTTCTTTTTGTTTTAGCTAGAAGTAAGCTGTTGTATTTTTGCAACTAGTTCTTGTTCGCGATAGGGCTTACTAAAATACGCATTTGCACCAAGATCTAATGCAAGCTTTTGATCGTTTTCATTATTCCGAGAGGTAAGCACCACTATCGGCAAATTATGAAGCACCTCATCAGCACGAATATCTGATAAGAGCTTAAATCCATCCATTTGAGGCATTTCCAAATCCGTAATCACAATATCAATATTGAGTTTATTCTTGAGGCTTTCTTTCAGAAAAGCGATCGCCTCTTTACCATCTTGAACCTGTTCCGTTAAAAAGCCTGATTTAGAAAGAGTCATAGCCAAATAGCGCCTGACGTTAGCAGAGGATTCAACTATTAATACTCTCGACTGATGATGGCGCTTTGCCTGACTATTAACCAAATTCCCTACAAAAACTCCAGAGCTTTCCAAATTTTCTGGCTCAGGCGATCGAGCTAAAGTTCGGACTGGGTGCTCTAATGCGCAAGAGAGATCGGACTCTAGCGATGATTCTCCTCCTCCAAAAAAAGCAGATAAGCTATTTAGGTTATCTAAATTCTTATTGGAAGTTTGAGCGATAGATGCTACAGCGTTTAGCTGAGACGGCAAGCACTGACTCACTAATTCTGACAAGCTTAGCAAAGCAATAGCTTGATTGTTTCCCAAAATTACCGTACCCAAAAAGATCTGAGGCAAAACAACATCCCCTTCAATCTGATGGAAAGTTGCCTCCTGATCGTGCCAGCAACCATCAGTTTGTAACGCAAATAGGTCATTCTCATGATGGATTACTAAAAATGAAGGTACTGCATTAGAAGGCTTTTGTCTTTCAAATTGACTTGCTAATCTTAGAGATTGATTAGTCTGAGAAAAAGTTTGACTTAAATTGTGACGACAATTGAGCTTTAGTAGAGAATTAAGACGAACAACTGGAATCTTGCGATCGCGCCACATCAAATCCTCCATATCTCCATGGGAAGTAGCAAAGGAATCCATAGAAATTACTTCTAATATATTCTTGCTAGGAATGGCTAAGCACATTTCATTGATATCAATCATTAACACCCGTATTAATGAGAGAGTGTTCGGTAATATAAATGTAAATTCAGTGCCTTTACCAATCTGAGCATGTTTAGATAACGTTCCACCAATCTCAATAAGCTTTTTTCTAACGTCACTTAAATCAACGTTATTGTCAATTCCACATCCATCATCGCTAATCTTAATTACTGTACTTTCATCGGTCTGGGCTGCAACGATTTCAATTTTGCCTTGCGCTGATTTCCCCAGCTTTTGACGTTCAGATGGAGATTCAATGCCATATTCAAAAGCATTACGAAGTATTTGCTCAAGTGGCTCCACAATTATCTCGGAAAGTATTCTCTCAATCGATACTTCAGCTCCCTGAACAATCAACTCAACTTGCTTGCCATGCTGTAAAGACAAATCACGCAAAATTCTTGGGAACTTTCTGACAAGACTAGAAATAGGATGTTTTAGGACTTGACGAAAGTTTTTTCTTAAGTTTCGGACATCCTGACCCATTTCGTAGGTTTGATGTTCAGCACGATCTAGAACATTTGTAATTCCTTTCAAGACACTTTGCAAATCCGCGATCGCTGTTGGATTATGGCTAGAATCATGGCTAACAGCGTTAGAATCTAACAACTGCAAATTTTTTTGAGCATCTTCCACTAACAATCTCATTTCGCGAGAATAAATATCTAAACTTCCCTTTCTTACCAATAACTCTTCTGACAAATCCCCTAACATTTCTAAATAATTTAAAGGAATACGAATAGTAGCATCATTAGAAGGAGTTGCAAGGTTTATCTCCGTATTTAAATCTAAGTTCGCATCAACATTCGGAATCTCTTTAAAATCTAAATTCGTCAATGATCGATCTTCTTCAAAAACAAGAGACTCACTAATATTATTTTGATAAATTGGGGATTCTTCAATTTCAGTATCAACATCTGTAGAAAATTCCATCTCTTCAACGACCTCTGAAATAGCCGAGTTGCTATCAACATCCATCTGATTAGTTAAAAGAGGTTTCTCAACTAGAGATGTAGGTAAATTCAAATTCTGCATAGACTCCAATGAATTCCAAAACATATCCTCATCTTCATCTAATGGATCAAAAAGATTGTTTGACATTGAATCATCAGCACCATTGCGATCTCTGGGCAACTCGAAACTAGCCTTTATTTTTTCTAAAATTAAAACCTCATTATCATCCATTGCAGTCCAAGATTCAATAGATGAAAACTTAGTCCACGGATCGTCATCCCCATCTTCATCCTCCCAACTAACCCCTAGAAGTTCAGTTTCGTCATCATTACCCAACAATTTATCGGTAGATTCAACTGGAAATATATCAGCAAGTAACTCTGGCATTGGCAGTGGTATTGGCAATTTTACTTCGCTAATAACATCAACAGTACTATCACTGTTTTCGTCAACGTCATCTACTAAGTCTTTTGATAGTGGGCTTGGCAATAAGGGTGGCGATTCCTGATTAGAATTTTCTGGCAAAGCTCTATCTAATTCAAGAGAATCTACAGATTGCTCTTCTTCATCTAGTTGAATTAGTAAAAATCCGACTGGATCGTTCAACTGATTTAATTCATTAGGATATAGTTGATCGTCAGATTCAATCTGAAAATCTATATCAAATAAATGTAAAGCTTCTGGAGTATTTTCTAGGTTAAAAGGTTCATTATCCTTATCCTTCGTATTTGAAACTTCAAGATTATTAGCGTTTAGAATTAAATGTTCAGTTATTTGATCGAACAAATTATTTTGTAATTCTATCCAGTCAGGATTCACTACTTTTTCAAGACAGTATTCGTTAATAATTTGCTCCATCATGCTGATCGCTTCAAAGAACAAACCTTTTATAATCCAATCAACATAACATTGGCGATCGTGCAATAGCTGAATTGATTCATCAAAATGATCGATAATTTCTGCAAAAGGAGACTTTGGAACTAAGAAATTAGCCTTAATTGCCGAATCCTTAAGCAACTTATGAGTAGAAGCTAAGTCGTCAAGCTGTTCGTTTGAAATTGGTAGACTCGTATCTAATTCTGAAATTTTATTCTGAAGGTTGCTAGTAAGAGCTAGAGCTTCCTCAGAAAAATTTTCTTTAATTTGCGTTAATTTTTCAATCATTGGAGAAGTCATTACATCTATTACTAGTAAAGAGTTTATGTTAAAGATAGGTAGCGCAAAGCAACAACTATTCCCACAGCTTTATCGAGTTTTAAAATTAGTCAAAGCTTGCTGCAAGTCTCCAGAATATCGTTTGGTTGATTTTAGAAACTTAGATACTTCTGTAGAAGCAACAAGGTTTCTTTTAGCAATATGAGAAATATCTTTCATCAAATTTGCTACTCCTTCTGATGTCTGAACTTGCGAGATTGTCGCATCAGAGATCGATGAGACCAAATCATTAATCTGTTGTGAGATTTGAGCAATTTGATGAAGATCATCCTTAGCAGCGATCGCCAATGTACTGCTCTCAGCAACATGATTGCTTCCTGATTCAACTGCTGCCATGACTGCATTAGTCTCGTTCTGAATACTAGCAAGTAAACTTTCCACTTCTTTGGTAGCTGCCACCGATCGGGTCGCAAGTTCTCCTACCTCCTCAGCAACCATGACAAATCCATTACTCGTATCGCCTGTACGTGAAGCCTCAAGGGTTGCATTAATTGCCAGAAAATTAGTCTTAATCGCAATTTCATTAATGGAGGAAATTGCCTTAGCAATTTTCTGAGATGCTTCACCCAAATGTTTGACTCTCTTAGCAGTTGTCGAGACAGTACTTTGTAACTCTCCTACCTTTTCCATCACCGCATTAATGGAGCGATCGCTATCAGACAACTTCTCGACGACCATCTGTGACGATTGCATCACTTGCTGACTATTACTTGCAATCTTCGCGGCTGAAAGCTTAGACATTTGAGCAGTATTTAGCGATCGCGTCACCGTATCCACCTGTCTTTGAGAGACGCTAGCCAGATTAGCGATCGCCTGCTCATTTTGTCCAAGAGAGAAATTCACTTGGTTAGCTGATGACTTCACTTGACCAACAATATTTTGTAATCCGCGCATTACATCATCAAAGAAGATAGCTACATCAGTGAGATTGCCATCAATAGCCTTAGTGGAAACCGTTAAATCTCCATCAGCTAAAGTTTGGACATCTCTGAACATCTGCATTAAATGAACCTGAAGTTCTTCCTTCTGTTTGCGATAGCTTTCGACTTCCGCTGTGCGTTGTACCATTTCACCCCGAATTTTCTTGCCCAACCGCAATATGTTTTCATCGGACAAATCAGCATCTTGCACATCTTGCTTTTCTTCTCGGGCAAGTTTAGCCAAGACTTTAAACAGTTTCACTGCTTGCAACTGCAAACCCTGCTTCTCCAGTTCATGCTTTTGGCTTAGCGTTTGGAATTGTTCAGACATCTTATTGATACTTAATGAGATATCTGACAACTCATCATTGCCTTCCACACTAAGCGTTCCAAAACTAGTATGAGAATTCCCCTGTCTTAAATCTCGCAAAGCTGAACGAATATCCTTCAACCTTACACTCAACCTACGAGTCAAAGCAAAAGCAACTGCCGCAACTAGCAAAGGGGTTGCCGCCATACCAATACCAAACACCATTAATAGGGTTTGATTGCCAGAAATCGCTGTGGCTTTGTCAGTCGTAGTTAATACATCCCAAGGCAACATACCATAGCTTTGTATATTAGGAACAGGAGCATAGGCAAGTATTTGTACATTGCGATCGCCTTTCACTATATCCCGCAAATCAGGCAACTGTGCAGATCGTAAGTCGGATAACATGGCAAAATCTGCTGATGAATCCTCTCCGATCGGAACTGGTTGCGAACTAGCAACATACTTGTTGGAGCTATCGACAACATAAAAATTGCTACTTCCAATATTAGCTAGCTCACTCACTAATGACTTTACAGGGATTTCAACCTGCAAAACCATACTTATCTTCTGTGATACAGAACTCTTAACCGATGTAACTGCATAGAAATAGGCTCCATCTTTAGAAACTATAGGGTTACCGATCGATACATTGTCAGTAGAAACGGCTTTGTTAAGAACATTAGGATTGAGAGTTTGCAAAGTCTTAGAGGTCGTTGTCTGGGCGAGTAGCTCACCCGCAGGGCTAAACACAGCAATACTAGAGTATTGAGGATAGGCTTGACCATAGAGATTCAAACGATTAGTCAACTGCTGCTTATACTGACGTTGCTGAGCGGCTGGCAATGACGATAAAGGCTTTACCGTCTTGTTATTCTCTAACGTATTTGGTGTGGTAGTAATTTGTCCGTTATTTTGGAGAGTATTCTGTCCGCCCTCCGTTGCAACAAGCAATGTCTTCAGCATCTCTACATCAACTGTTTGCTGCTTCAAGAAATTTCCAGTTGATTTTGCCAAAGCAATTGCCTCAGATTGCTGTCCTTGCTTGACCTTATTCAAAAGCAAGCTATCCCCTACATGATATGCAGTTACGCCTAAAGCGATCGCAGGAATAGTTGCAACTAAAGCCCCCCACAGGGTGATTTTTTGACCGATACTGGAGAACTTAAACATGTCTTCCAAAGCGATCGCCGAAGATGATTGATTAGAAGCCAGAGGTTCTAAGATCTCAATATTTTTGACACTCTCTCCAAATGCTCCTGCTTCTAAAGGAGGAAATTCAGCTTGAGTCGTATCTTTCCTACTTTTTTTGCTTTTTTTTGCCCTTTTAGTCTTTTGATTCTCCTCTTGCGCGATAGTAATCGTATCGTTTAATGCTGGCAACGTAGATTTTTGCGTTGTATCCTCGCTACTGACAAACTCATTGCTTTGTTGTAACTGCTGATTATTTGCCTGTGGCTGATTTTTAAACAGAGCGGCGATCGCAGGTGGTGGTGGCACTATAACATTACTGTTCGACTGAGAAGCAGCAGCAAAACTAGGCTTTGGGATGGAATTTATAGAAGGAGGTGCTAGTAAAGTAATGTCTTCAGCCCCAAAATCTATATCAGAAGAGATGACATTATTGGCGATGGCAACATTCTCCAACATTCCATTTGCATGTGAACTAACTATTTGAGCAACTTCTCGTTGCAATGCTGTATTGTTAAGATTGTGGGTATTGTCTGAATCTATGCGTATATCTTTCGGGATATCTTGTTGGGCAGAGCTTTTGAGCGAAACACTAGCCAACTTATTTTGAATTTGAGCAAGCGAAGTACTAGCAAGATCAAGCAAATCAGGATCATCAGTAAGAGTTAATACCTGCTGATACTGAACCTTGGCATACTCAATTTTGCCAGCCTTACGAAAGGTTGCACCTAACCAAATATGCAGTTTTGGATTGCGAGGATCTTCGTACAATAGTTCTGAGAACTGCTGCATTGCCTCTTCATACCGACCTTCTGCATAGGAGTGTAGAGCCGCCTGATACTGCGCTGTCATCATGATCGTCCCTGTATGAAATACGTCAATCTTGTTTCAAGAAGGAGTCTTAAGTCTCTACAAGTCTCCTGATACAAAGTTAACCGTATCTATACATGAAATCTCTAGCGCCATTTTGCTTGTGTTTATCAAAAAAAGTGCTATTGTATCTAAGGACTTGTTGCACTCAGTTATATAGAAATTGAAAAAACTGGTTTTATTGCTTGGATGTGATTGGCACCTCAACGTAAAGTTAGGCGAACGACGTGAGTCAGACCCTACGCTTTCTTGGGACGATGCCTGTGAAGGACCTAGTATGTTCCGATCGATCTTTTAACTATTAGGGTTGTAACCACTGTTGACAACCTAGATCGATCGCTTCTCATCATGGAGAAGACTAAATATTTTTCAAAACTGAATAAGCTGTAAAAGAGCCGACTGGGGTTAGACTTTTTGCGCGCACGCTTTAAAGCTGGCAATATCTGTCATTGGACTGATAGATTTTGTCGAAAGTAATGATGTGCTATTGCAAAAAATTCAAGTTCCTAGATGTTCAATTTTGCTTGTTCTGTTATTGAAGCTTGATCAAAATTTTTTCGCATACATCTACAACACAGATAACATCTAGGACTCAGAAGAACCATGAAACGCGACCTACTTAAACAGACCGTTGAACACATTGACATCAAAGCTTTTGATGTAGTTGGATTGGTAGATGCAATGGCAAACACTGCGTTTCAAGGTAGAAACCTTGGACGCGCAGCCCATATCTATGACAACATGATCCAAGATAAGGATTGTGCAATCATCTTGTGCTTAGCAGGTTCTCTATTTAGTGCTGGTCTCAAAGGAGTTGTCTACGATCTTATTGCCAACAACATGGTAGACATGATTGTCTCTACAGGCGCAAACATCGTCGATCAAGATTTCTTTGAAGCCCTCGGCTTCCGTCATTATGTTGGTGATACCTTTGCTGACGATACAGTATTGCGCGACAACGCGATCGATCGCATCTATGACACCTATATTGACGAAGATGAATTGCGCGTTTGTGACATGACGATCGCCGAAATTGCAAACTCTCTTCCTCCTCGTCCTTACTCTTCTCGCGAGTTCATCCATGAAATGGGTGCATATCTCGATAAAAATGCTAAAAACCGTCATTCAGTCGTATTGGCAGCCTACGAGCATCAAGTCCCCATCTTTGTTCCTGCCTTCAGTGATTGTTCCGCAGGTTTTGGATTAGTACATCATCAGTGGTTCTCTCCTGAAGAGCATGTCAGCATTGACTCTGTCCGCGACTTCCGCGAATTGACTCAGTGCAAGTTGGCAAGTCCTCATACTGGTCTATTCATGATTGGTGGTGGCGTTCCTAAGAACTTTGCTCAAGATACTGTGGTTGCAGCAGAATTGCTCGGATTTGAAGCTGCTATGCACAAGTACGCTGTCCAAATCACCGTAGCTGACGAACGCGATGGCGCTCTATCTGGTTCGACTTTGAAGGAAGCTCATTCTTGGGGCAAGGTAGATATCGTCCAAGAGCAAATGGTTTACTCCGAAGCAACTGTGGCGCTGCCTTTGATTGCTGGTTACGTCTACGGTAAAAAGAATTGGTGCGATCGCGCTCCTCGTCAATTGGCTCAAGTATTCAACAAACCTTCTGTTCCTGCTTTTAGCCATATTCCTGCACCCGTTGGCGTATAGAAATGTACTGAAAAAGCAAGGGGCTTAAGCCCCTTGCTTTTTCTCATAACAAAGCCTCGCATTGCGAGGCTTTTTCTATTTTTGTTTGAGAACTAGCAATGTAATATCGTCATAAATTTTTTGACTGCCAATGTGCGATCGCAGATCGTCTATAACTGCTTTACGAATAGCGATCGCCGAATTATCAACATTATGACAAATTACCTCACATAAGCGATCCACACCATAAAGTTGTCGAGATTCATTCTCAGCTTCGGTAATGCCATCGGTATAGAGTACGACTACATCACCTGCCTCTAAGTGAATTTGCTTTTGAGCAAGAAACTCGGTAATCTCTTCCTCTAGTCCAATGGGAAACCCAAGATCAATAGTATCAAATCTCTCTAAGTCGCCATTTTTTCGGACTACAATCATTTCTTCATGTTGACCACTCAGAGTCAGTTTGCCATATTCGTAGTCAATCAACGATAGTGTTAGATTTTTATCCGATGACATTCTCTGAACGTTCCCATAGATAGTGCGATTTAATATATCTAAAAAGCGCACAGGATCGTTTTCTTCATTTTGTAACAGAGTACGAACCGCAGTTTGAACCATAATCATTAACATGCCACTTTCTAGCCCATGCCCAGTTACATCACCAATACCAATTTTAATCTTCCCATTCTGCTGCAAGACATCATAATAATCACCGCCAACTTCAGCAGCAGGCTCCATAAATCCTGCAATATCTAATTCCACAATTAGTGCAAGCTCTTTATCTTTAGGCAAGATCATCTGCTGAAGTTTGCGTGTTACTTCTAGTTCACTTCCCATACGCAAGTTTTCTTCTTTGAGCAGGTCATTCAAAGCCAGAATTTGTTTATTAGCCCCCTCCAGTGCAATTTCCGCAATTTTACGTTGGCTAATATCTTCAACCGTTCCTTCGTAATAGAGTATCTTGCCCTCTTTATCGCGCATAGCTCGCACATTTTCACTAATCCAAATCTTGGTGCGATCGCGTTTATACACCTGTGATTCAAATCCAGTAATGGTGTCATTTACTTCCATTAATGCTTGAAACTGTTGACGGCGATCGCGATCTACATAGAGATGCGTCTGAATATCTACAATTTGTTCTAGCATCTGCTCAACTGAATCGTAGCCGTAAATTCTCGCCAGTGCAGGATTAACACTCAGATATCTTCCATCAACAGTAGTTTGAAAAATCCCATCTACAGAATTTTCAAAGATACTCCGATATTTTTCTTCGGACTCTCTCAAGGCGATCGCCACACTATTAAAAGATCTCACAACCATTGATAATTCATCTTTACTATCAATATTTATCGATATAGCGCCCCCAGATGTCATTTGTTTAGCAGCGACATCTAACTGCTCCACGGTTCGCATCACCGAAAGATAGAAACCAATAAACAAATAAGTAATTGCAATGAATATAACTATGACAAAAAGCAAAATAAATTGCTTACGTTCTTCAAAACTTTGGATACGATAAGTTAATAGCTCTTCAAGGCGATCGGCAATTCGCTGCCAGAGTACAAAGCTAAATTCTAGAGCGCTTTCCGTCTTTTGTTGGTATAAGCTGTCCGCAAAAGCAAATTTATTTTCTTGACCAACCATTTGATTGGTGTTGGCAATAAATTCACTTACGCTCGCCACAAAATTTCTAAGAGGAATACTCAGCGAATCACGCAGGTTATTTCGTGGATTATTTTTAAAAGCTCGTTCTAAATTAGACGTTAGATCGTTACTATACTCATCTAATAAACTTATCAAAGAAATCAGCGGCGCTTTTTTTTCACTAGTAAATTCCTTCTCAAATCCTACTTCTGATACTGTCTGCATCATCTTGTATAGAATCTTCTGCATTTCTGGGAGCTTAACGGCACTAGCATCCATTAGATAAAAAGTATCTAAATCGGGATCGAGAATTAGGTTTGAGAAATCGACTATATGGACTCGAAACCGCGCGAGTTTTTCAAGTAGTAAATCATGATTACGAAAACCTAAAAAACCTCTTCCGTCTTGCAAGCCTTGCCATGAGAGTTGAATATCACGCAGTTTATCGCCTGTTTGGATTAATCCACCTAATTGACGATCTATATTTGACAGGTTTGAAAATTCTCTATCAATTTTATTTTGCAAATCCAGCAATTCCTGAGACTGAGACTTATCAATTAGTCCATTGCTTTGAGAGTTCTGATAAAACTGGCGCTGTAAAATTAATTGTCTGCGCGGGATATATCGCCACAGTTGATTTATAGAACGAAGATAGGCAATACCATAGATTTCTTTCTGTGCAAATTCCACACGGCTATTTAGTTCTGACAACAACAGGTTCATTACTAATGCTAATGGCAAGACAAATAGCAAACTGATCAGAAAAAATTTCTGTGGATATTTCAGGCGGTTCATAAGAGCGATCGCTGGTTTAAATAGCGTCATATTTTGCTTGCAATAATTTTCTAGGCTATTTCGAGTCATCCGCAGCCTCTTAAACCTTGTCAATTTTTTAGTTAAGGCATAAACCCCAGAAGAGAGTTGCGGCG
>CAIJEA010000323.1 GCA_903819605.1 uncultured cyanobacterium
AAAAGCATTATCCGATCCAAAACTAAAGCATATTTTCTAACCTTGCAACAAATATATAGCAGTCCTAAATGATTCAAGAGAAACAGAATCTTATAACATGGGGCTTAAGCCCCTTGCCTGTCTCACAAATGATTTAGGACTGCTATAACAACCTTGCCTCGTCAGCGATCACCTGAGGTGGAATGTAACTGATGCTCCGCATCTCGATTAATTTTTTGTCCTGTACTTCGGATTTGCATTCATGTCCGTTTTATTTAACCTATTGGCAGGACTAATACTAATCTTTGGATTAATTTTAATAGTCAAGGCCATAATTTATCGCTCTTTTAAATTCCCCAGACATCAATGGAGTTGTTTTAGTTCATTGTGGGGATCGGTAATAGTAACTGAGATTTTTGGAATTTGCTGGAACTTAATAAATGGTGCTAATGCTAAAGGCGATTGGTACGATACCTTTATTCATTTACCGATTCTTGGCTGTTTGCTTGGAGGTTATGCTGGTTGGCGGATCGGAAAAGTGTGGGACAACATTCCCAAAAAATTTTTTGAATTGGCTATTGCAGTAAGCGTAGCGATCGCTGCAATCCTATTCTGGGAATATATTTATACGTCATCAATAAGTTACGGTGATAGGTAGAATCCATTTAGGCATCATAGAAGATTTATCCAATGGAAAGCAACGAACAGATTCTTTGCCGAGTGGCAGCTTGCCATGAAAGGATGAACGATGGAAATGATTGGAGCTTCTATTTAATCAACGATTCGGAAGTTGCCTTTGATGTGTTGCTAGAGGAGGTATCTTACGAGTGGGGCGATATGCCTAGCAGTGAGAAACCTGATGTATGCGTTAGTAATCTAAGTCCTAATGCAAACGCTCTGATCTGGCGCGATGACGGAGAGCTACGCATGGATCTGCTATTGTTAGTTCGGCTGAGCGATCGCCAAGAGCGTTTGAGATTTGAATTTCCAAAGCTTTATCGTAAGAGTAACTTGCCTTTGGTGAAATGGCTAGGAAGATCGGGATGGGAGAAATTTGCGGAATTCTAAACCTTTAACTCCACACTCAGCCCATAATGTATCTACCCCGTAGAGGTAGGATTTTCTTCTGACAAGCCGATGAATTTATTTAAATTATCGACAAATTCATCGGCTATTTGACGATCTTTAATATTACCCAACCTAATCTCGTATTCATGATTGATTGTGATTCTAGGAATGAAAGATATTTGCTCGTTTTTATCAGGTGGAGTAGGCAAAAGATCGATCTTCGTAATATCTACAAATGCATACTGTTTAACTTTTTCATCAAAAACTATTCTTTGCTTGTAGGTAAGTTGCGTTTCTAATTTATCTAATAATATCTCCTCGTAGTAAAAAGGAGATGATAAAGCTGAAACCAAAAGAAATAATCCAGGCAGAAATAGAATCAGAAATAAAAAAAATGGGAAATTATCTAAGCCATAGCGATCGTATGAAACCGTTAAAGATGGTTCGTTTGAACGCAAAAAATTGTTGATGATTTCAAATGCTTTTTCACTTTCATTTTGAAAATCAAAATCATATATAAATACATTATCTTCTTTAAATTGCTTGCTAACAGTAAACCTAATAGAAAATCTACTCGAAGTCTTAGTCTTGTATTTATCTACTTCTACCGCTAAGATTCTTTGAATTGTTGTCAAGCTATTTTGTGGAAAATGCGACTCTCCCGACCTGAATATCTTGCAATCAACTCCATCATTTTTAAAACGTATGCAATCAATTTTAATGACTCCAATTTTGGGCTGATTCCCAGAGTAATTAGATCCAGAAGTGCTTAGGAAGATTATTCCAATCCCTAAAATACCAGAGAATAAAGAATATTTCAATTTATGCAATACATTTAATGACGAAAAAAACATTTTTGTATTGCTATGTCTTTTTAAGACTAGGATTTCCTCATTTATTTGCTTATTATCTTGCATTAATATACATCTCCACAGAAGCTATTAGTTATGATGATAGTTAGGCATCTAAAAAATACTATAAATGATCATCAAAATCGCAAACAGATTGTTGTTTCAAAGTGCATACCTTTGGCGAAATTGGATTGTTATAAAGGTAGAGCCAATGCAAATCAGTTAAGTCTTTTAAAGCTTTGATATCTCTGACCTGATTGTTCTCTAAATATAGCCCAGAGAGTGTTGTTAATTTTGCTAGAGAACTCACATCTTTAATTCGATTGTTTTGTAGGTATAGCCCTATAAGATTTGTCAAATTCGATAAAGGTTCAACATTCTCAATCCGATTATGTTCGAGGTTCAAAGAAAGTAAAGTATTTACCTTTGCCAGTGGACTGACATCACTAATTTCATTTTCGTTGAGATTTAGATACTGTAAATTAGTCAAACTAGCTAAAGGCTCCAGATCGCTAATTCGATCGCCATTTAGAGATAGATTGGATAGATTAGTCAATTTCGCGATCGGCTTAATGTCGATATCAGGACTGTTATTAATAGTAAGATTTTGCAAGTTTGACAAATTAACCAAAGGTTGTAAATCTTTAACTGGATTTAGATCGAGTTGAATTACCCTCAATTTTTGCAAATTAGATTTATATAAAGGTTTTAGATCGCTAATTTGATTTTCTGCTAGTTCTAGCAAATCCAACTCAGACAATTTATTCAATGGCTGAATATCACTGATTTTATTGTCATTTAAATCAACATTTATTAATCTTTTTAGATTTGCAATAGGCTTGATATCGGTAATTTGATTGCTATTCAGAAAAAGAGTTCTTATATTCGTCAGTCCTGATAATGGTTCGAGATTACTAATTTTATTATTATTAAGACTTAGCGATCGTAAATTTGATAAAGATACTAATGGCTTAAGATCGATGATTTTGTTGCTACCAAGAATTAGCGTATGTAGATTTGTCATGCTAGCGATCGGCTTAAGATCGCTTATGCTTGCCTCACTGATTAACAAAACTTCAAACTTGGAAAGTTTTTCATTTCCTAATTGACAGTCATTAGTCTCAGCTACTTTTAGTAATTCTTCAACTGTATGCCGAGTATCTGGAGGTAGTGTATCTTTCTGTAAACACCAGTCTTGAAAACTCTTTTGCACTGGTATTGTACTCTGTGCATTCGCTTGGGTAGGGGTGTAAGCAGGTAAGACTAAAATCGCAGAAATCCACAATATCTTTTTCATAACTATGTTTGAGTTCGTTTTCAACTATATATCAATATACTTATTGACAAAACCTAGAGCAGTGATGCTAACTCTTTTTCTGTGCGATCGCGATCGTACTAACCAGATATCTACTAAATCCTTAAATTTTCATTTTTAATACTAATTTTAATTTTTCCACCTGAACCATAAGACTATAGTTGTCTATAGTCATGCGTAAATATTTACGGTGAATATTGGTTCATGGGTATAGCCTTTAGGGTATTGCCAGAATCTTGACTTTGTAGCAATGAACCTTATATTGATGTTAGCCATGATTTTTCCATCTAATACATTGTTAGTCAGAAAGAATTAAGAGACCGATCGAATAGGAAATTAATCATGAAATGCTTTAGTACTTCCACGATTATCCATGCTTCGCCGAACGATATCTGGAACATTCTGGTTGACGGAACTAACTGGTTACAGTGGAATCCCACTATTACTAAAATCGAAGGAAATATTGCTCTCGGTGAGACATTGAAGATACACAAGAGGATAAATCCAAATCAATCATTCCCATTTAAAGTAAGCGAGTTCATTCCCTACGAAAAGATGGTTTGGACAGGTGGGAGCCATTTGAACTCTTTAAAGGCGATCGCACCTATAGTTTGTCTAAGCGGATGGATGGATGTGTAGAGTTCTCAATGCGAGAGATATTTAGTGGGCTTATGTCACCATTGATAATTCCATCAATTCCCGACCTTCAACCTTCATTAGATAAGTTTGCGGCTTCACTAGACATCATCGAAAATAAGCAACAGAAGTTGCTAAAATATTCTGGTTGCAGAAAATCACCAGTCCAAAAATGCTGTCATACGCCAAACTAATCTACGTCAGTGAAACTGTTGAGGGTAAACGACACGACAAGAAACTTGCCGATGACGAGGGACATCAGTTCCCAAAGGGTAGTAAGTTATGGCAAGACACAGGATACCAAGGTTATCAGCCAGATGGGGTAACTATTTTGCAACCGACAAAGAAACCTCGTGGTGGAGAGTTAACTGATGCGGAAAAAGAACGTAATCGAGAGATTTCCAAACAAAGAATTGTCGTAGAACATCACATTGGTGGTGTGAAAAGAGCACGCATTGTCCATGATACGTTTAGAAACCGCAAAGAGAATTATGTGGACATTGTGATGGAAACTTCTTGTGGATTACACAATTTCAGGGTTACCATGAGACATGGGAAGGTTGCTTAACTTGACCATCTCAATGGGGAAATAGGCTTAGCG
>CAIJEA010000324.1 GCA_903819605.1 uncultured cyanobacterium
GAAGCCGCGCACGCCTAATTATTTACTGGAAAGGAAGTAAGATGCTTTTTTGATGTTTGAGAAGCTTGCAATATACTTCTAGTTATGTCGATCTCTATAGATCGCCTTAGAAGCTCGATCTTCTTCGCGATTGAGTTGACGATAATCTTTAGCTGTTAGATGACCACCATCTTTTTTCAGATCTGCAAGACGTTGCTTGTTGATACTGGCTTCACGATGCTCCAAATTTTTATATTCTCGATGATTGATCTGACCATCTTTAACCCCCTGATGAATCCGATCCTGTTGATTTTCCAACCGATTTGCTACTTCCCCAGCAGATGCGATCGATGGGTTGAAAGCAACTGTTCCGAGCACAGTTGATGCAAGTAATGCTAAAGCCGAAATCTTCATGATTGATAACCTATTGGTTAATTACGCAGGTTTAGACAGGCTACCAAATGCTGAGGTTCAAACTAGTTGTGTGACTTTTTTAACGATTTTTTGTGATTGAGATCACAGTCATTAGCTAACTCTCGTCATGCGAGAAAAAGTTTAAATGGTAGTTACCTGCTCAGTTCATAGCCCAATCGATACACCCAGAAGAGAGTTACGCGGCTTTCATCAACCGATTTAACTGACCAATGCCCGCCTTAGCAGATTTCTTTGCTACTGTGGTCACCGATGAAGATTGGTTTGATGACGAAGCAGGTGCGATCGCCCAACATTTCCAAGATCAGCAAGCGGCGATCGCGGCATTAGAAAATGTCCAAGTTTTTAATGTTGAACATGTCGAGATTGATGCTTATATCGTCGGTGCGATCAGTCTCGATATATCTGGCTTTAAACTACCGTTATTGCAACCTACAGCGCTTTGCTCTTAAACCCAAACCAAGAAAGATTTTGAAAGCGTTGCTTCGCAACGCTTTCAAAATCTTTCTTGTGGTTCGTTTGATTGGTAATTGCTGTAAGTAGATGTACATAATTAATTACACATCCAAACCCATAAAGTTGCGCTCTGCGGGAAGCACGTTTATGGGTTTGGGAATTTATTTTGTACAAGTACTTAACAGCCTTTCTTAGCATTGATTTTGGCTCGGAGATCTGGAGCAACATTGGTAAAGAAGTTATAACCTGTAAGCTTTTGGACATCATCAACGGTCGCACAGAAATCTTGCCATTTGTGATTTCTGCCTTGCTTATTCGGCATAATTACAGCGATTGTGCGGGTATTAGCATTAACTCCTGCTAAACCTTTTGTGGGGTCGTCTAGTACCAAGATAACCTTCCACATTGTTGCTGGCACAGTCACATTATTTCGCAAACTGTTAGCCGCTCCATTTTTACCTTCACCTCCAATTCCTGTTCCTCCTGCAACGATATAAAGCTCTTTTCCTTGGTTTGCGAGATCGCGAGAGTATGATTCCAACTTTTCCCATGCAACTTGTCTATTGTCTGGGGCTTGTGGCAGGATATTGGTCATCAAAAAGGTAGTCGAATTGTCTTCAACAGAACGAGATCGATCCTGCGAATTAACCAAATGCCCGCGATCGAATCCCGATCCGTCATAGTCCTTTGTCGTAACCTGATACCATCCCTTCGGCAAAGTTGCATCGGGTTGGAAATTGTTCTGGCGCTTTGCATTGCCCATCCACAATTTATTTAGCTCCCATGATGCCCAGTTAGCAATATTACGGCTCTTGTTATAACTCAGCACATACTGAGGTTTGATCATCAGATAGTTATCGGCACTTGCCGTATCCTGTGTTGCCTTGCTCGGATTTCCTGCTTTTAAATTGGCATTACCATAGTCATTATCAAGCGGATGAGATGGTTGTGTAGTCTGTGTTGGGGTTGATGCTACTGGTGGAGGTGTTTCTTTTTCTCCACAACCAACAACAAGTAGAGCTGTGATTAATAGGATTAGTGACGATCGCATATGGTTCTAGTGGAAATTTGCCAAGATCATAGCGCTTGTGAGACTTGGTTTAGCGGCGATCGCATTTTGTAACGGATGGCGATCCAAGAACCATATAGCTATAACCAAGTAAGTTAAAACATAAAACCTAGAAGAGAGTTGTAGTATAACTCTCTTCTAGGTTTTGCTTTTGTCCTAACATAACCATCTACTGCCATAGCTCCGAGCTTTTTTATAAGCTTAGGACTTACGCAAACGAACGAAATGTAGGGGCAATTCATGAATTGCCCTTACTACTATGAAATGCGGGTTTCAAGCCATTTTTGCGTAAGTCCTAA
>CAIJEA010000325.1 GCA_903819605.1 uncultured cyanobacterium
AATATGCCCGAACTAATGGCGATGTGGTGTCAAGTCACCGATATCCAGACCGCACCCCTTGCCGAAGTCAAGACCCCGAAACCCCATTACCACGTAATGTCTTGCAAACCATCGCTAGAGCAAATCGCCTATATGGACAAACTCTGCGATCGCGCTGAGGCAGTGGCAAAACGTAAAGTCAAACCCGAAATTGACAACATGTTGAAAATCACGGGCGATGGAGCAAAAGCCTGTATGCACACCAAATTAGTATCGCCCCATGCAAGCGAATGGATTAACAACAAACTCTTAGCCTGTGCGTGGAACGTCTGGCAAATCTGGACGATTACGGCGATCGCCAAAGGCACTCAAGCAATCTTCTGCGATCGCAACGTACCGAAAAAAGACAAGTGGAATAGCTACAGCTATATCCGCGATACCCTCGTGATGCTGGGTATACCCGCCGAACAAATCGCCTTTATCCACGACTACGACACGGATACCAAGAAGGCAAAACTGTTTGAAGCCATCAACGAAGGCAGCATCAGGATTGTTTTTGGTTCGACATCAAAACTGGGAACGGGAGTCAATATGCAAAGCAAACTGATTGCCTTGCACCATATCGATTGTCCATGGCGACCATCGGATCTCGAACAGAGAGAAGGTCGAGGAGTACGGCAGGGTAATGAATGGAGTGATGTCTTTATCTTCCGCTATGTCACCGAAGGCAGAAACAACCAAGCAGGATTTGACTCGTTCCTATGGCAAGCGATTGAGAACAAGCAACGCATGATTTCGCAGGTGATGTCGGGCGATCGGACGCACCGCACTATCGAAGACATCGATGAGACAGTCCTCAACGCCGCCCAAATGAAAGCGATCGCATCGGGAGATCCGCTGATCATGGAACGAGCCACCCTGGAAGCTGAATTGCAAGGACTAGGAATGCAATTGCAAGCCTATAACGACGGGCAATTCAGAGACAAATCCAAGATTCAGTACCTCTCTGACATGGTAAATACTAACCATCCTGCCCAAATTCAACGCATTCAATCAGACTTAGCCACAGTAGCCAACGCTAACCTAAAACAATTCATCAGCGATCGCGGAGTGATGTTGGATAAAGCCGTACTCATCGATCATCACATTACCGAACAAGTGCAAAGGTTGAAAGAAAGCTATCGATTGACACAAGTACAAATCGGACAATTTGCAGGGATGAACGTATTTCTGAGCAGATTTGGCTCAGAGGTTAATGGCTATATTGGCATGAGCATCAATTTAGGTTATGAATTTAATGCAGAATGCCAACAGCCCTATAGTTCACTATTGCATGTAGTGAGAAATGCGATCGCTGCCAAGCTGATCGCAGCCCAAGAAAATCTCGAACGAGACAGGCAAGAACTGCCAATTCTCCAGAACCGAGTCAGTCAGCCCTTTGAGCAAGCACAGGAATACGAGCAGAAATCAAATCGGTTAGAATTCCTGAAGGAGATGTTTGATGCGATCGCCCATGAAGCCCCTGTAGACGATAGTGTAGCCGACTATGATTTAGAAGGAGAAGACTTGGAAGAATCAAGAGAAATCTTCTGGGAAAGAGACTCTAGGGCATCTCAACTTGAGCCACCATCAACAGCGATCGTGGAATCATTGAGACAGAGACAGTTTGAGGATTGGGTATCAGGTGAATCTGAGAATTGGCTTGAGCAAATCTCGCAGCTTATGGGAGATCTTGATCTGCCTATGAATAGCATGAAACTATCAGAGCCGATTGTATTCAATTCAATAGCGGACTTTACAGTAGTAGGTAAACAGCTTACTATTCCACAAAAGAATGCAAATGAGCAAAGAGAACAATTGACATTATTTTAACTAATCAAGTATGGGAGTGAGTATTCCCTTTATGGATGCTTACTCCTGTGCTATGACTTTACTAGATAATCCTTATAACAAAAAAATCTATTAATGGACAACGCATTACTAACTTTACCTTTAGAGATCGATATCGAAAGCAAAGTAGTCTTAAAAAAACTTGCAAAAGCGCATCAAGCCCTAGCCGAGTTAAAAGGAGTTGCTGCAAGTATTCCTAACCAAAGTATATTGATTAATACTCTATCTTTACAAGAAGCAAAAGATAGTTCGGAAATTGAAAATATCATCACAACCCATGATGATTTGTATAGAAGCGATAGTTTTGCAGAGCAGTTTGTCAGTGTTGCCGCAAAAGAGGTATACAACTATGCAACAGCCTTACGAAACGGATTTACACAAGTTAAGCAGACAGGACTATTGACGAATAATGACATTCTCAAAATACACGCTTGCATAGAAGAAAATCGTGCTGGATACCGCAAACTATCAGGTACTGCATTGAAGAACGATCAGACAGGAGAGATAGTTTATACACCACCACAGCATTATGACGAAATAGTAGCTTTGATGAGCAATCTCGAAAAATTTATAAACGATGATACGCTCTGTGACTGGGATGAACTCACCAAAATGGCAGTAATCCATCACCAGTTTGAAAGCATACATCCGTTTTATGATGGCAACGGTAGGACAGGAAGAATCATCAATATTTTGTATCTGGTAAAGCAAGGGTTACTTGGCAGTCCCGTACTCTATCTTTCACGCTATATCAACCAATCTAAAGCTGAATATTATCGTTTGTTGCAAGAGGTTCGCACCGAAGGAAATTGGGAAGACTGGCTGCTATTCATTCTAGAAGGGATTGAGCAGACTTCACGACAAACCATAGTGCTAATACAGAGCATCAAGGATTTGATGCAGCAATACAAAACCAAATTACGAGGAGAACTTCCTAAAATCTATAGTCAAGACTTACTCAATATTATTTTTAGTCATCCCTATAGCAAAGTAGAATTTGTTGTCCAAGGTTTAAATGTGACGCGACTCACCGCAACAAGATACTTAAACGAAATGACCAGAATAGGATTGATGAGCAGGCAAAAACTGGGACGGGATAATTACTATATCAACATTTCGCTGTTTAACTTATTGAGTAACGTGCATGAAAAGTAGGTTTTCACGATATGTATAGAAAAGTAGGCTTTTCTATACATATCGTGAAAACATGTATAGAAAAGCCTACTTTTCTATACATGTCGGTCTTAGCCTAAATTTTTTGAAGAAAAGGAAAAAATTATAATTGCCAGACCAGATATGGAGTTTAT
>CAIJEA010000326.1 GCA_903819605.1 uncultured cyanobacterium
AGATTTATCGAATTTAAGACTAAAGTATCCTCACTTCCCAAAACTTCCATTGTCCAATCCCCTTGCAAATCTTGCCGATACACTTCTAATTTAATTTTATCTTGGGAAACTAAAACATATTCCTGTAAACTACCAATCGTTTGATAATTAACCAACTTTTCTCGGCGATCGCTTACCTCCGTACTGGGCGACAACACCTCAAAAATCACACAAGGATAATTCACAAAGTATTTATCCCGATCTTCAGGATTGCAAGTAATCAGCACATCAGGATAATAGAAGATCGTCTTATTTTGATTAGCAGCCTTTAACCTGACCTTCATATCCGACATAAAAACATCGCAAGCATTACCCCACAACAGAGAACGTAAACGACTTGCAATATTTAAAGTAATGATATTGTGAGCCTTACTCCCCCCATCCATCGCAAATATCTGACCGCCCAAATACTCATGGCGAACTTCACTCTTACTTTCCGCTTCTAAATATTCTGTAACCGAGAAAGTAGGAATCGGCGATCGCATAATTTTTTGCGTCTAGATGTCTCTAAACATCTTACCATCCTAAAATTTGCGATACCAGAGACCACAAATAAATTTGCGCTTGGGATGCACTTAGAGCATGATTGAGAAAAGATAGCTCTATTGTCCGAGGATATCCGAGGAGAAATTATGAATTCTACATATAAACAATCTTGGAAAGCATTTTGGCTAGAAGACGGCGATCTCGTGGTGATTGACCAAACCCAACTTCCCTTTAGCCTAGTGACCAAAACCCTCAAAACTAGCGCCGATGCAACACTCGCCATCAAAGACATGACCGTGCGCGGCGCAGGCGTAATCGGCAACGTCGCCGCCTTTGGCGTGTACTTAGCCGCTAGAGAAAGCAAAGGCAATCTTGCCAAAATCAAAGAACTTTCAGCCGTAATTCGTCTTGCGCGTCCCACCGCCGTAAATCTAATGTGGGCAGTCGATCGCCTCATTGCCGTATTAGAAAAAGCCGCAGCCAAAAAACTTGACTTAGTAGAAGTCGCCCTCAAAGAAGCGATCGCCATTTCCGATGAAGATGTAATTGGCACGCGCAATATTGGCAAATATGGCTGCGAACTAATTGAGGCGATCGCCAAAACCAAGCCCAAAGGCGAACCCGTAAATATTCTCACCCATTGCAATGCAGGATGGTTAGCGATCGTCGATCGCGGCAGTGCCTTAGCGCCAATTTATGAAGCCAGCGATCGTGGGCTTAATATCCATGTATGGGTCGATGAAACCCGTCCCCGCAATCAAGGCGCAAACTTGACCGCATGGGAACTCGGACAATCAAAGATTCCCCACACATTAATTGCCGACAATACGGGCGGACTACTAATGCAATATGGCAAGGTCGATCTCTGCATCGTTGGAACCGATCGCACCACCCGTAGCGGCGATGTTGCGAATAAAATCGGTACATATCTCAAAGCTCTCGCCGCCTTTGATAATAAAGTTCCCTTTTATGTAGCATTACCAAGTTCCACTTTTGATATGCAAATCGCAGATGGGATAAAAGAGATTGCGATCGAAACCCGTAGCGCGGATGAGGTTCTCTATATGCAAGGTCTACAGGATGATGGCGCGATCGGCAAAGTGCGCGTTGCTCCTTTAGAAACCCCTGCTTTAAATTATGCTTTTGATGTCACGCCAGCTCGGCTAGTCACAGGATTGATTACAGAGCGCGGTATTTGCGAAGCCAATGAAACAGCGATCGCAGGGATGTTTCTCGATCTGATCCCATAAAAAAATGAGCAGGGATAGGTTACTGCCCCTGCTCATTTCCTATTGCCTTACAAGCTTCACAGGTTGATCGTCAGCTTGCAGAGTCTTTCCATCTTCTAATAGCGTGTAGAACTGAGAAGGATAAATTTTATTAGGTTTTTTACCGTTGAGAGTTTCAACTTGAGAAACCACCTTGCCATCTACAATCTTGACGGTTCCAGTTGTCCTAATTGTTTCCACTTTCCCTTGTACAGAAATAGTTTTTAAAACAGCTTCAAATTTGCCGTTAGGTTTAATTATCCATTGTCCAGAGATAGAGGTAATTCCCTGTTTTCTAGCATTAGCCAAAACTTCTGGAGACAAAAAGACTTTATAAATCCCAGCAATTTTAACAGTTCTTGGTAAAGATTGTTTTTGTTTTGTGGTGATAGCTGAATCTTGAGAGGCTTGTACTGATTGACAAGGAGAAAATAGAACAAAAGCACCAATTGTCGAAATCGTCATCGATAATGTGGCGATCGCGCCAAACAATCCGAAACCAAATTTATAGCAAAGCAAGGTTTGCTTAGGACATAAAACCCAATAAATGAGTTGCGGCG
>CAIJEA010000327.1 GCA_903819605.1 uncultured cyanobacterium
CGCACTCTAGTCAAAAAACACTTTGGTAATTTGCCATCGGGTAGCAAGAGTCCAGACTTCGTTACACCCACCTCTCCCAATACTGGTCCCTATCAAGTCAAGGTCGGTGGGCCTATGCTCAACGACCAAATCAGCTTAATGACTGGGGTGCAAACCGTAGGTAGAAAACATCGCGATCGCTGGGCGCTTCAGGTTCTATCGGAATTTATGGATCGCGACCTCTCTCAAGAGATTCGGATCAAGAGGGGGCTAGTTTATGGCATCGATGCATACAATGTATCTTTTAAGGATGTTGGCTATTTCTCTATTTCCACTCGCTCTGAAGAGAAGAATCGCGATGCAATTTTGCAGTTTATTGATAGCTACATCGAACAGTTACGTCAAGGCAAGATTGACGCAAAGCGTTTAGCGGAAGCGAAGACGGCTCTGATCGGTCGTTGGTCGATTTCAATGGAAGACAACATGACGCGAGCGAGTTGGCTGTTGGATTGGTCAACAATTCTCTCTGATGATGAAGCTGTGCCAGATTATGACACAGAAATCAGTAAGGTCACTGCTGACGATCTGGTGAGAGTTATTCAAACCTATTTTGTCCCTCAGCGTCGTTTTGTGGGAATCCATCAACCTGTGATTACTGTATTCAGTGGTTTATTGATTGGTGGAGGGGTACTGCTGCTCATTATTGGCGGTGCGATCGGTTATAAATTATGGCGACGTTCTAAGGCTAAGGCGATCGCAAAAGCCACAAGTGCAGAGGTATAGATTTTGGCATATTCAATTATCAAATGTAGTTATTTACTTCTCACTTAAAGGGAATATGCTCAGCTACATTTATCCATTCATCGAGTTCGGAAGCATTAGCAATCAATTCTAAATCTTTAGTCCTTTAGCTGTCATACGAATGTAGAAAGGTGATTTGGTGACTTGAGCCGCATTTTCTTGCAGTTGCTAACATTTCTGACCGATCGCAGTTCCAGTTTTGAAGCCTTACGACAGAAATTGCAATTATCGATTACTAATCTTAGTTTAGTCGTCCTTGAGGATTTCCTCTAGGATTTCGGAGGTAAGTCCTTTTTGTTGTGCTTCTAAACGAATTTCTTGGACTACTTTTTGGAGTGGGGTTGGTTGGGAAACGCATTGTAAAAAGATGCTGACAATCGTTTGTAATGCCTGACGATTTTCAGTCGTTGTATTTTGATACGCCTCGGCGATGGGGGCTTCGACTTGAAGGGCGATCGGTTTAAGCATAGGTTTTCTATCTCTCATTCAATGGCGGCAAGCTGTTCACAAGTTTAACTGATTCGACCTTTAAGGCAATGTTCATTTTCACAATCCTATAAAAGAATGATTTATTATTAATTTCTATCTATCCAATAGTTTGGTTTACGTTGTAAGTGCATAACAGCTAGGATCTGGATGCGATCGCCACAAACTCGGTACACAATACCATAGGGGAATCCATCAATATGACAACGTCTAGCATCTGCAATCATTGGTGTCCAAGCATTCGGAAACTGAGCAATGCGATTGAGGGTTCTTTCAACGGCATCAATAAAGGCTTGGTTAAGTTTACGATTGATGCTGTCATAGTATGAAGCTGCTGCTTCAAGTTCTAGTTGTGCATTAGGATCAAACTCAAGAAACATTATCGATTCCTTAGCTTTTGCAATACTTCATCGGCTGGGATTAAGGTAACTTTGCCTTGATCGATCGCTTCTATGCGATTAGATATTTCTCTGTTCCAAGCTGTTTCAATTTCGGGATTAATTTCATCAAGGCTGTTAAGGAGATGTTCTGCAAGCATGGCGCGGTAAAGAG
>CAIJEA010000328.1 GCA_903819605.1 uncultured cyanobacterium
GTCCTATATAGAGTTCAAACGCGCCTATCTCTATAACTTTAACCCTGTGGGCTTTGGCTCCATGGTTATTGCTTCGACGATCTCGATCATTTCCTTTGTTGGTTTCTGGGGAGAATACGCCCAAGCATATGCGCCTTTTCTGGCGCTAGGTATTGCCTTTGTACTTTCGCCGATCATTGCGATCGCGACTAAAGGGAAATACTACATTGCTCGTGAAAATGTCTATCGCTCTCAAAAAGTAGATCCTCAATCTTTGATTGCTTGCAGTATTTGTGAACAGGCTTATGAGCCTGCTGATACAGCCTACTGTCCTGTATATGATGGTGCAATTTGCTCTCTCTGCTGTAGCCTTGATGCACGTTGCCATGATTCTTGTAAGCCATCCGATGACGATCTTGGTAGTATTACAAAGACATTAGCTCGTTCTATTTTTTCTGAGAAGTTCTCTCCACAGCTTGGAGTGCGAACAATTAGATTTGTAGGAATATTTTTGTTGATCTTGGGCATTACTGCACTTGTTTTTGGATTAGTTTACTATCAGGGGATTTTAAAATCACCTAATTTCTCCACAAGTACTGCCTCTAAATTCCTAGATGTTTTATTAGAATTGTATGCTCCTCTGGTTGTATTAATTGGTATGGGTACTTGGTGGTTAGTCCTGAGTGAAGAAAGTCGCGAGCTTGCTGAATCAGAACTAGATCGCCAAAATCTGCAACTTCAGCAAGAAATAGATGAACGCCAAAGGATTGAAGATGCGATGCAACAGCTTACCCTAGAGCTAGAACACCGAGTTGAAGATCGCACTAAGGAGTTGTCTGAAGCAATTAGTAGTCTCAAACATACTCTAGTACAGTTAATTCAAACAGAAAAGATGTCCAGTTTGGGACAACTAGTGGCGGGAGTTGCCCATGAAATTAATAATCCTGTCAACTTTATCTACGGCAACCTTGTCCATGCAGGCAACTATGCTCAAGATTTATTGAATTTGATCAGTCTATATCGAAAATATTATCCTAAACCTGTATCAGAAATTCTAGAAGAAGAAGAATCGATTGATCTAGAGTTTCTTGTTGAAGACTTACCAAATTTACTTTCGTCAATGAAAGTAGGTGCGGAAAGGATTCAGAAGATCGTGATTTCCTTACGTAATTTCTCGCGGATGGACGAAGCGAATCTGAAACCTGTAGATATCCATGATGGTATTGATAGTACATTGATGATCTTACAAGCCCGTCTCAAAGCGAAACCCGATCGCCCAGAGATTTATGTTGTTAAGAGCTACGGTCAGCTACCTGATGTGGAGTGCTATGCGGGGCAACTCAATCAAGTTTTCATGAATATTCTTTCTAATGCGATTGATGCGATCGAGGAGAACTTTGTCGAGATCTCTTCTACAAATATTTCTAAGAGTATTGGTGAGATTAAAATTCAAACGGAAGTTGAGCAAAATTGCAATGTGAAAATTACGATTGCCGATAATGCCAAAGGTATTCCCCCAGAGGTACAGAAAAGGCTTTTCGATCCTTTCTTTACGACTAAGCCCGTAGGAAAAGGAACAGGTATGGGGTTGTCAATTAGTTTTCAAGTTGTTAAGGAAATTCATAATGGCTGATTAAAATGAAATTCTGAAGTCGGAAAGGGTACGGAATTTGTGATTGAAATTCCAATCGAACAGCAATCAGCTATAGCTAGCTAAAGCGATCGCTTGCCATAGCTATAGCCATTAAATTTAGTTGCTTTTACTGTAGCGATAGCTCTAACTAAAGCGATCGCTACTACTCAAGTCTTTAATTCTGGTTGCTTGGAATAGCGATCAATCTTGAGATAGGTGAATAAATAGAATCTATCCTATTTCTTTTTCCGTTGCTTAGCA
>CAIJEA010000329.1 GCA_903819605.1 uncultured cyanobacterium
GGTTGATTGTAATAAACAAAAAAGAACTCTTCAAACTGATCGAAAATCAAAACTAAACGCAAGTTTTGCGATTCTTTTTCTCGAAGTTTCGAGATGATGCCATCAAGTTTTAACTCCTTGCCTTGAGCAGATATTCCATCTACAAGCATAGGCTCGATCCCCCTGCCTTCGGCATCCCCCTTAGAAAGAGGGACTAAATTATTTAATCTCCCCTGCTCCGAAGCCAGAGCTTTCTCTAACTCCTCTTCCCAATTTGTATAAACCCGCAAAGCGATCGCGCAAACATCCCTACCCTCAAACGATGTATGCTCCAACTGCGGAATCAACCCCGCATTCACCAGCGAACTCTTACCCACACCAGACTTACCATACAGCACGATCAACTTATAACTCGGTTTGGCAATGCGCGTAATCAACTCATCGAGATCGTGCTTGCGTCCCGATGCCTCAATTTCTGTCGCCACATCAGTTTGCGATTTGCCAACTGACTTCTTACCCTGCAACCTCCCCGCACCGATAAAGGCACGATAGCCATACTGCTGCTCGATCGCATATTGTTCCTGCTTCGTGACATAGGCTTCGAGATATTGCTTTTGTTTGGTGTAAAGCGATCGCAGTTCTGTTAAAAGTTTGATATAAATCTGTGGATGTCCAGTATCTCCTAACTCCTTTGCTTCAAGAAGTAGTTTTAATCCCTCTTGATTATTTTTGAGTTTGATTTCCGCTTGAGCAATGATAAATAGATACAAATTGCGCCATTTTTGATAATCTTGAGGAGATCGATCCAAAAAAGAAAGCGCCATTTTCCCGTGCTTTCTGGCAGTTTCCCATTCTTGTTTTTGGATTGCGACCTCCGCTAGATATCGATAGTCTAATGAGAGATGATAAGGTTCGTGAAACTCCTGATGTAGAGGTAATGCTTTTTGGACAAACGCCTCAACAGCATCCCAATCAGACATGCGATAGGCAGTCACAAAAAGGCGAATAATTATATTTGCTACGAAATCGGAACGGTTTATCTTTTCAAAAAACTCAATAGCAGATTGAAAACCCGATCGCGCTAATTCCCAATTAGGCGTACGATATTTCTCAGCATCAGCAATTGTGTAATTTACCTGTCCAATTTGATTGATTAATAGACCACAGCGCTCGATATCTTGAATTTCTTGCCAATAGTTAAAACTCGCTTGCAAATATTGCAGAGCTTTTTCAGGTGAATTATTGGGAGGTAATGTGTCTAAACCACGAATAAAGTTAAGATTAGCTTGCAATTTTGGCTCAAGATTCAAACCGCGATCGCCCAATTCCTTGAGAGCAGTTTCCAATTCCGAACATAAAATCGAACCGAGCCGATGAATCTGTCCCAACTTTTTGAAAAAAGGAACTTCGCTAGGCGCAAGTACATGACTAAATAAAGCTTCACTCCCATCATCCAAAGAAGTGAGTAACTCATCCGTAGCGATCTCAAATACAAGGGTCGTCGTCCAACTTTCAAAGTCAGGGGCAACCCGAATAATCCGCTTATGCACGGCATCGGAAATCCACCACACGATCGGATAGGGACAGCGATCGCGAAACATTTCACGATTGATATTCAGATCCAACAGAGCCGCCTGTAGATCGTCTAGCTCATCCAGTCCCACGATGGACAATGCGGCGGGAGTCTCTGACGGCACTTGAGAAATTATGAAGTTATATAAGTCTTTTTGCGATTGCGGCAGTCTAATCTCATGGATCGGTTGCGGATGAATTTCTTTGAGGCGAATAATGAGGCGATCGCGCAAATCCTGATAATTACAACGCGCCAAGAGCAGCTTAAACTCACCCTCATACAGATCCAGCGTCATCGAAAGCTCTTGCAATAAGTCTTCATTTTCAGGAGAAATATTGGCTGATGTCAGAGTAGACTCATCACTCATCGCTTTGTGACCCAGATTTAGGACTGCTACATTAATTAAACAATTAAACAAAAAAGACTTGCTAAGCACGTCTTTTTTGTTTAATTGATAATTAAATTTACTAAAGTTCGTACCGCAAACCCAGTACCGCCAGCATTGTTATAGCCAGACTCACGCTCAGTCCAGACTGGTCCCGCCACATCAAGGTGCGCCCATGCGGTAGTTTTTTCCACAAATTGCTTCAGGAATAAAGCACCCGTAATCGCACCACCTGCACGGGAACCTGTATTTTTGAAATCAGCAACCACTGACTTTAATTGATCGAAATAGGGATCTTCGAGGGGCATCCGCCAGAATTTCTCACCAGCATCCTTAGCGGCTTTAGCGATCGCCTCCGCGAAATCATCATCAATCGACCACATCCCTGCAATATCCTCGCCCAAGGCGACCACACAAGCACCCGTCAGCGTCGCCAGATCGACGATCGCATCCACACCCAATTTATCGGCATAGACCAGCGCATCGGCAAGAGTTAAGCGACCTTCAGCATCAGTGTTATTCACCTCAATGGTTTTGCCATTAGAAGCGGTGAGAATATCTCCCGGACGCATGGCACTGCCATTGACCATGTTTTCGCAAGAAGCCACGATGAAATGTACTTCGATGTCTGTGGGTTGCAACTTAGCGATCGCCTTGGCTGCACCGAGCGCCGCCGCCGATCCGCCCATGTCAGTTTTCATTAGTTCGATACTGCTGCCAATACCCGTTTTCAGATTCAAACCGCCTGAGTCAAAGGTTAAGCCTTTGCCGACGATCGCTAATTTGCGTTTCGGTGTACCGTTGCTGTAGGTAAGGTGAATGAACTTTGGTGGAATATCCGAGGCTCTGGCGACACCGAGAAATGCACCCATGTTGAGGGCTTCGCATTCGGCTTGTTCGAGAATTTTGACGTTGAAATACTTTGATTCCTCAGCGATCGCTACGGCAGTGTCAGCCAAAGTAATCGGAGTCACAATATTTGCAGGAGCCGATACTAGCTCTCTCGCCAAAATTACACCATCGACAATTTGTTGGGCCTTCGCGATCGCAGGATTTGCCAACTCAGGATTGGTTTCTAAAATTTCAACTCGATCGAGGAACTGGGGGTTAGCATTTTTGGATTTAAAACGCTTGTCTTGATGGGCTGCAAGTAACACACCTTCTGCGATCGCCTGAGCCGTGACACTTATATCTTGGTTGTACGCAGGAAAAGCCAGAGCTAGCGTTTTTGCCTTCTCTTTATTCGCCCATTTCACTGCTGATGCCGCAGCTTTGCGCCAAGTGTCGGCATTAGCTTTGGCTGGATCGCCTAATCCGATCAAAATCACTTTACGAATCGCATAGTCCACACCTACACGTCCACTGACCGATGAACCGATTTCCCCAGTAAATTCTGACTCAGTAATTAAATCGCTTAACGTGCAGCCCAAAATCCTAATATCTAAGTTATTTAGTGACTCGGAGAGTTCTAATTTTTTGGTTAATTGGCTTTCTGTATTATCGCTACTAGTTTTTGGATTGTCTTTATTAGGACTAGCAAAAACAGCGATCGCAAGGGCATCACCTCGCCATACTTGCGGCAAAGTTACTGATGTAAGAATACGCATTTTTTATCTGTTTTTTGAGTTTTGTCGCTATGTTACATTAAACTCCAGAAACTAAAACAGATATAAAGAGCTTCCTCTAATTTTCGAGATTGGCGATTTCTATGTATTACAATTTGTTAGGCAAACTCGCACATATTCACATCTTTACCCGATTGGATGATGATTGTGTCGTGTGAGCTATCAGAAGATGCCTTTATTAAGGTAATTTGGCTGCTGTTTTAGATACGAGGAGTAAGTGACTAGATTATGCGAATTTCTTCCAGTTGGTTGACGCTTGGTGCGAGCTTGTCGCTTCTGATTCCAGCTTGGACAGCTAATGCTCAAGAATTTACAATACCCCTACGTCCTTTTACCAAGGTGACGCTAGAGCCTGATACTAGCTTCCAGATTGCGACACAGATTACTTCAGAAGCTAGTAAACCTCAAGAAGTAGAGATAACCAGAGATAATGTTGGATTATTAAGCAGTAATCCAAATAAACCCCAATACAATCCCAAATTATCAGTAAAAGTTGCCGCAATCCCTGAAATTGCAATTCCAGAAGCGAAAAACTCTCCTCTAAGCCCAACTGTAGTTCAAGATATCAAGCGATCGCAACCTGAAATTGTCAGTTCTACTGAACCTGCCAGAGTGATCCCAAGTTCGGGGGCTTATAATTCTGGGCAACTCGATCCCGAACAAACTCTAGTAGTGCCCACCACCCCCAGTGAAGTCAAGCTAGAGATTACTAAAGCTATTACTCTTAACGAAGTTCTCGATTTAATTGAGAAAACAAGTTCGGCTGCAATTCAAGCCAGAATTACCTTAGATCGTGCCCGTGCTTCATTAAGAGAGGCACAAGCGGCTCTGTTGCCAACTATGTCCGCATCAGCACAATATAGCTATACCAACTCGGCTCAAGTTCAAACGACATTGCCTGCCTCGAACGCAAATCCGATCAGCAGTTCACTTACAGGCACTGTAGGTATTAACTACAATCTTTTCGACTCAGGTGTTAATAACACCACGATTCGCAATGCTGAGTACAATGTCAAAATTGCAGAATCTAACCTTAATCAAATTAGGCAAACAATTAGGTTGAGTGTCGTGACTGCCTATTACAGCCTACAAAATACCGATGAAAATGTTCGCATTCAAACCGACTCTGTTACCCAAAACGAGCAGAGTTTAAAAGATACAGAGGCAAGGGAAAGGGCAGGTGTTGGCACAAAGCTTGACGTATTAACCGCTCAAGTTGCGCTAGCCAATGCTAGGCAAGCTTTAGCTAGCTCACAAGCAGCCCAGTTAGTTGCCAGACGTGAGTTGTGTCGCCAGCTTAACTATGCCCCCACAGTGGAACTTACGGCTGCTGATAAAATTGAGCCTGTGCCCGAATTGAAGCTATCAATAGAAGACACAATTTTGCTTGCAGTGCGAAATCGAGCGGAACTAGATACTCAAAGACTAACCCGTGAAGTTGCTCGTGGTAATGCCGCGCTCTCTTTGGCGAAATTAGGCCCGCAAATAGCCATATTTGCCAATGCTAATGCCGCAGATATACTGAGTGGTGGTTCTTCGCCAAATTCAAATGGTTTTGGTGGTGTTGGCTTGGGCTATCAAATTGGCGCAACATTAACGTGGAGTTTATATGATGGTGGAAAAGCGGCTGCTCAAGTAGATCAATATAAAGCCGATCAAGCTACTGCGGAAAGTGTGTTTGAGCAAAATGCTCGCCAAGCTCGTTATGACGCTGAATCAGCCTATATCAATCAGCGATCGCTTTTCAAGCAGATCGACACGGCAACTTTAGCGGTTACACAGGCTAGGGAAGCATTACGTCTATCGCGTCTGCAACTTAACGCAGGGGTTGGCACACAACTTCAGGTAATTACTGCCGAAGCTGCCCTGACTACGGCTGAGGGAAATCTAGTCCAAGCAATTATTGGCTATAACCAAGCCCGTGCTAATCTCGAACGTGCTGTAAATAGACTATAAATAAGGCTTCGACTTCGCTCAGCCAGCGTAAAGTGATTACTATACATAGTCGAATTCCTACACAACTTATTTAACGTGAGTTCGGGTTAAGCAGAAGGGGGCAAAGCCCATTCCATGTAGAGAGAAGTCATCTTAAAAGAGGATTTGGAGACCAAATCCCTACATATTAGTAAAGGTAGGGGCTTGGTCTCCAAGCCCCAATCTCAGGGTTCCACGTAACAACTTGTCAGTTAAGCGCATCAAACATTTTTTCATATTACGCTTACAGCAACTTGCTTTCAAACCCGCCACAAATACTAATATAAAATCCATTGCGGGGCTTCGCCCTGCGACCCTTCCTGTGGCAATAATTGTCGCCATTTTGGTTCAAATATTTGGCAAAAATCATCGACCTGACAGAAAAGTTCTTCTAAACTATTAGTCATGGGAGTTACTTCGCTCTCCCATAAGTGCGAATAATTTTACCAACCTCATCAATATAAGGTTCTTCCATCAAATCCAGATGATCGCATGGGACTGTAGAGGCATAAACTTTACCTTTCAGTAAATTTCCCCAACCGTTATAGGGAAATAACCAAGATAGATCAATGTACTTGATATTTCTTCGCCCATGCACAATCTGTTGGCTACCATCTATTAACAACACCTTGCCCATATATGAATTCGGTGTATATTCTCGAGAAGCCTTTGTGAGCAGGAAATTAATGGTTTGCTCCTGTTCAGGTTTATGATCAATGTTGTTCATATCCTGCATATCAGACATATTTCTCAGTTTAATTCTTTGGAATAAGTACTTGCACTTATCTCTAAAAGATAGCGTTGAAAGATTCAATAAATGGAATCTTAGAGTTCCTAAATAAAAATTTAATTTGCGGCACAATTTATACATTGCCGATTTACCTGGCACATCAATCAAGGTCACTAAATCTACTTTTTTACCAAGTCTTGTTAACTGTTGCGCCATTTCCATTGCAACTAACCCGTTATAACACCATCCTGCTAACGCATAAGAGCTAGATGGTTGCAGCGTAAGCAACTCATCTACTAACAAAGACGCAATGGTGCAAATGTAGGTTTGATGAGAATTCATTGATGCCGATAAACTAGCTCCTGGCATCACATATAAGGGCTGATTGAGTTTGAGACCTTTGCCAGTTTTGACTTCTCCAATCCACACAAAGGGTTGCGACGAAACTTGAGATTCGGGCTGAATATTAATAATCAAGCCACGCTTGCCGAGCTTTATTCCAGACTTACCTGCACTATGGGCTAATAAAGCTCGATAGTCCTCCAGACTAAGTCCTAACGTAATATCTTCAACAGGGATGTTTTCAGGTGCTTTTTGACCAATCGATTCTGCTATTTCAGCAATAGTATTAATTTGAAACAATGATTTTAGAGGGAATTGATAATCAAAAGCTTTCTCTATTTCCGATACCAATCGCACCGATAAAAGTGAATGTCCACCCAAATCAAAGAAATTATCATGAATACCAACTTGCGGTACATCCAAAATGTCAGACCAAATATTTGCTAAAACCAGTTCTGTAGAATTTCTCGGAGGTGTAAATTCATAGTCTAGCGAGATGCTCGATGGGGTTAGGGCATTTAATGCTCGCCGATCTATTTTCCCATTAGGATTCAAGGGTAAGCTTTCTAGGAACACAAAAACATTGGGAATCATGTAGTTAGGAAGATGTTGTTGGAGGAAGGATCGCAAATCAAGAATTTTGATATTTTCCTTCTGAGAAATAACTTGGGGAACAATATAAGCAACAAGACGTTTGTCATTAGGAATGTCTTCTCTAACTATGATGACTGTTTCCCGAACATCGGGATGTTGATTAAGAATAGTTTCAATTTCACCTAGCTCAATGCGGAAACCGCGAATTTTTACTTGGCTATCAATGCGTCCTAAAAACTCAATATTGCCATCGGGTAAATAACGGGCTAGATCGCCAGTTTTATATAAGTGCGAACTATAGATACGCGAATGGGTGCTGGCAAATGATTCAGAACAAAAAGGATTAACAATAAATTTTTCACTAGTTAGCTGAGGCTGATGTAGATAACCTTGAGCTACGCCTACTCCACCAATATACATTTCACCCGCAATACCCGCTGGTAAGGGTTGCAGTTCTGAATCGAGAATGTAAATACTAGTGTTAGCGATCGGACGACCGATATTAGGTTCTTCCACCTTATGTTTGGCGCGATCTAATAAAACTGCAACGGTACAATACACGGTTGCTTCTGTGGGACCATAAACATTAACTACCTTTGGCACATTCGTATGAGTCGTTAATTTCTTTAATAATGATTGATTTATTGATTCTCCGCCTAAGATAAGTGTCAATAGCGAGTCGGGCAATGAAAAATCATGGATAAACTTGTCAATAATCGATGGAGTTGCCCCGATGCTGGTGATTTGCTGAAATTGCGGACAAGTTGGAAGTGCAAACAAGTTTTCGACAATGACTGACGTTCCTCCTACTAACAGTGGGGCAAAGAGCTGACTTGCACTTCCATCAAAGGATAATGATGCTGTTAACGCAACAAATTTTAGAGTCTCAGGCTCTGAAATATTCGTGATTCGATCAAATATTACATTAACTAAGCCTTGATGTTGAACTTTCACTCCTTTTGGTTTGCCAGTTGAGCCTGACGTATAAATCACGTAGACCAAGTTTTGGGAGGTAATATTAATGTCTACTATATTTTCCTTTTCAGCAGACATCAGTGCATCCTCAATGCAAACCGTGTGAATATGTTGTTGCGAAAAAGATTCGACAAATTTTTGCTGAGTTAAGAGAATTGGCGTTTTAGAATCCGAAAGCATATAGCCCAAACGTTCCTGAGGATAACTTGGATCTAAAGGTAGATAAGCTCCACCAGCTTTGAGAATTCCTAACACCCCAATAATCATTTCAATGGAACGTTCCATTAAAATGCCAACGATCGCAATTCGATCGCAACCCACATTTTGACCGACTTTCCGTAAATAATGGGCGACTTGATTAGCTTGTTGGTTAAGGCTTTCATAGGTTAATTGCTTGTTTTCGCAAACAACAGCGATCGCATCGGGATTTCTTAGCACTTGTTGCTCGAACAAATGATGGATGCATAAATCATCTGGATAATATGCTTTTGTCTGATTCCACTCTACCAACAATTTATGCCGTTCTGTCTCGTTAAGGAGAGATAATCGTGAAATCGGCAGATCTGGGTCGGACAGAATGCTCTCTAACAAGTTCTGATAATGCTCTGCCATAGTGTCAATGGAGCGCTCGTCAAAAAGTTTGGGATTGAATTGCCAATTAGCTTGAAGGCGATCGCCAGCCTCCATAATACTAAGGGACAAACCCAAAGGAAAACCGCGCTGATGACCGATTAACATAGGTTCTATTTTTAGTACGTTATCTATTTGCAGCCAGCGTTGTTTTTGCCAATTAAAGACAACTTTAATAAGCTCAGAATTATTGAAATCGCTTGAATTTTGCAATTGTCGAATTAGGCAAGAAAAAGGATAATCTTGATGTGCCTGAGCCGAAGAAACAATTCGATCTACTCGGACTAATAGCTCTCTATATGTTGGATTGCCTGCTAAATTAATCCGTAATTCTACAATATTAGAAAAGAAGCCCACAATGTCTTTAAACCATTCCTGTCCAAAGCGACCAGCCATTGGGCTTCCAATCAAAACATCTTCGCAACCAACGTAACGATATAAAAGAATCGCAAAGGCAGTCAGCATTACTCTATAAAGTGAAACCTTATTCCCTTCGGCAAACCTCTTCAGCCTCTCGACTAAATTTGGGTCGATACCTATATGGCAATTACAGTTTACTGCGCTTGAACTGAAACTTTGCTTTTGAAAAGGTAGATCGACTATTGGTAGTTCGCCATGCAATTGATGTTTCCAATATTCCTGTAATTGTTTGCCTTGAATCCCTCCAAGCATTTGAGATTGCCAATTTACAAAATCACTATAAGACAAAAGATCTGGCAACAATTTCAACTCTGGCGTAGCGCGATCGGAGTAATTTTTTTGAATTTGCAATCTGTAAAGTGCCTGAAACTCTCGCAACAAAATGTCAAAAGACCATATATCTCCTGCAATGTGGTGCATGGTAATTAACTGAATATTCTCTTGAGGAGAACGATGGAACAAACATACTCGGATAACTGGCCCCTGCGTTAAGTTAAAAGGATGATCTGATTCAACATAAATTTGAGATTCCAGATATTCTTCATCCCAATCCTTAGCATCAATTATACAAACAGGAACATCCAAATAAGCCTGAATCTGTTGTACTGGATTTCCATCAATCGTTGTATAGGTTGTTCTTAAGATGCTGTGGCGATGAAACAAATCCTTCCATGTTTGATGCCACGCAGTGCTATCAAGTAAAGTTCCGATCTTTATAGAAGAATAAATGTTGTAAGATCTGCTTGATGGATCGATTTGAGAAAGAAACCAAAGCGCCTTCTGCCCTTCGGAAAGTGGATGGAGCAAGCTCGAAGAATCAGATTGATTTTGCTCTTGATGTTTGTCTTTCATCTTTTTCACTAACCTTAAGGCGAGTTTTTACCTACTATAGATAACTCATAATAGTATAGGACTTACACATTGTCAGGGTTCTCTAAATATGAGTGTTGTTGATTTAGGTATGAATCAACTATTTTTCAGGGCTTAGGGATTGAAATTTAGGTTGATTTTTTATGTCTGAAATTTGTCCAATTCATGCATTTATTCAGCAACGCCCTGTTTTCTTCTTTGAACTCATAAGTAGGTAGACAAAAGAAAAGTTAAGATAAAGAAGTACAGAAACGCGCAAAAAAGATGCCAGCCGCCCTAAAAGTAAAACTGAGTCTAGAAGA
>CAIJEA010000330.1 GCA_903819605.1 uncultured cyanobacterium
AGCTATCTATTTTTCCTAGTCCTGATGGTGAAGTTTTAATCATTCGCGCTCACACTAAAGAGGCTTTTGGTCGGGTAGCTGATAATCCTAAAATGCTCGGCATCACCACTTTACGTCATTTTCCTTCGGTTTCGGAGATCTCACTCTATACTTTTTTCTTGAATTTTCCTATCAATTACACTCGACAAGAGATGTTTGCTGATGGCATTATTTGATTTAGAGACTTCGGACTGAATTTCATGCGGACTAGGGCGATCGGTTACATCCGATTATATAGTGACGAGCGAGCTATCGAAAGGATTAGTTTTGATGCTCAGGCAGATAAAATTTGGGCTTATGCTAATTTAAATGGTTTTGAATTAGTCGATATTTTCTATGATGATAGGTCGGGAAACGATACAGAGTGCGACGGGCTCAAACAATCTCTCTCAATGCTCGACATAGGTGTGGTCTCCGCACTTATCGTTTATAAGTTAGATTGTTTGTCAAGCAATGTTTTAAATGTTCTCGATCTTATCTCTGAAATTGAGAGCTATAGGGCAAGTTTGCATAGTATTGTTGAAAAATTGGACACGCAAAGCGATCTAGGTCAGTTTTTTGTAAGCATTTCTGCGACTTTAAATCAATTAGAAAGCAGTCGTGTTTCCGAACGTACCATTCTCGCTATGGCTTCTAAAAAAAAGCAGGGTCAACATTGTGGCAGTCCTGCTTATGGTTATCAGATGGTGGATAAAAAGTTGCTCCCACATCCTTCCGAATCTCATGTAGTTGCTTTAATCGATACTATGAAAGCTGATGGTGCTACCTTGCAGATGATTGCGGATGAACTTAATAAACAAGGGATATCTACGAAACGTAATTCCAAGTGGCAACCTACTCAAGTTAGTCGCGTTCTTGCTAGTAAAAGTAAGGTTTATTAAGAGATCAAGGATGCTGTTGGATCAATTAGTGTTTCGAGAAGGCCAAGCATTATAAACGGCGCAATACTTTATGTACAATAGTTTCAGACATCGGAGGTCTTCGATATATGAAACTATTGTACATAAAGTATTTCAGCCATTTAATCTAAAGTATTTCCCAAAAATACCTATTGAGACACGATATTTTTGTATTCAGAAACCATTTTCATATAATTTACTTGTTTGGCTTTGCAGTAGATCTATCTTCAATCATGGTAATTAAGCGGCGCAACTTGCCAGCCCGTTTGCGATCATCATAGCGGCGTTTTGCTTCTGTCACTATTTTCTTCATGCTAGATGGATTAGAGGAAGCATGAATCCAAGCTGCTTCGAGAAACACCTCAATGGTGATTCGATTTTCTTTGCAATAGCGTGTCAAGACTTGATCGACTTCTTTTTCTAAAACGATTGCCGAGTGGCGGATTGTTTCTGGAATTTGGGCTAATTCTGCTTTTAGTGCACCTAGAGCATCTTGAGTATTGCCACTAACCTTAGCTTCAGTAGATACAACAGAATCTGGAACGGCCTCAAATATCTGAGCATTTGTAGATATATCCATATCTACATGTTGCACCCCAGTGATAAGAGAGTCATCTCTGATAGCTACCGCTGGTTTTTGGCGGTTTTGACGAATACGGTCGAGAACACTGTCAGACATAGTAATTAGGTATTAAGATAATTGATTTAATCCTTAAATTTATATTTTTACTAAAATACAAAAAGCTAAAAAGCTAAAATAAGCTTTTTTGTAATTTAAAGCTTATTTATAGCAAAAGAATTATTGAATATTTTTTTTAAAAGCTAAAAAGCTAAAAAGCTAAAA
>CAIJEA010000331.1 GCA_903819605.1 uncultured cyanobacterium
GGTTTAGATTTACTATCCAGATTGCAAAAAGATTCTCGACTCAAAGAAATTCCAGTGGCGATGTTAACTTCCCGTGGAGCCGATCGCCATCGTCAGTCAGCAATTCAACTAGGAGCTAAAGGCTACTTTACAAAGCCTTATCTCGAAGAAGAATTGCTGAGTGCCTCGAAGCGACTTTTAAATGGAGAAACATTGCCGATCTAAATATTCAGAAATGTGCGAAGTGCATTTCTGAATTAAGAAAAAACTATGCTCCTGAGTCTTAAAATTGAAAATTTTGCACTGATCGATCGCTTAGAATTGGAGCTTTATGCTGGTCTAAATATTCTTACTGGAGAGACTGGAGCGGGCAAATCAATTGTGCTAGATGCTCTCGATGCGGCTCTAGGTGGTAAAGTTTCAGCGAGAATGCTCCGAACTGGAGCAGATCGCGCCAATATAGAAGCCACTTTTTCTACTAATGAGGCGATCGCCCAATGGCTGGAGCATCAAGAGATCGATGCTCTCGATGCTGAAACCCTAATTTGTAGTCGTGAAATTACAGCGCGAAGTAACCGCACCCGCATTAATGGGGTGGTCGTAAATAAACTGCAAATTCAAGAATTGCGCGATCGGCTAGTTGAAATTACCGCGCAAGGACAGACAATTTTGCTCAGTCAAGAAGCCAAGCAAAGAGAATGGCTCGATAGTTTTGGAGATCAATCCTTTAATCAAGCTTTATTATTGCAGCGCCAAAAGGTAGGTAAGCTGTTTGAAATCAAGGAGCGATCGCGCAAGGCTCTATTCGATCGTCAACAAAATGAGCGTAATCGCTTGCAGCATTTGGATATGTTGCGCTATCAACTCAAAGAATTAGAGGCAGCGCATTTAGACGATCCTGATGAGCTAGAAAATCTCCAAAGCGATCGCAATCGTCTAGCCCATAGTGTGGAATTACAGAAAAATGGTTATGTAGTTTATGAGGCTCTCTATCAGAATGAGGGCGGCAACGCCTGTGCGGATTTGCTGGGGCAAGCAGAGACAATTCTCACGGAGATGATAGCACTGGATCGCGAAGCTGAAGGTATTCTCGAATTAGTCGTCAGTGCCCTTGCTCAAGTAGAAGAAGCAGGACGACAAATTAATAATTATGTTAATCGCCTTGACTCCGATCCTGAACAGTTAGAGGTAATTGAGCAGCGAATTAACCAAATCAAGCAAATCTGTCGTAAATATGGCACATTGCCAGAGGCGATCGCCTATACTGAAAACCTGCAACAAGAGCTAGCGGAACTCACCGATCAAAGTGTTTCTATTGAGGACTTAGAACGTAAAGCAGAAGCAGATTTACAGGCGTTACTCAAGGCTTGTAAAAAGCTAACAGAATTGCGTCGTCAAACGGCGATCGCGCTCGAACAATCGCAAATCGATGCTCTGAAAATGTTGGCAATGGAGAAAGTACGTTTTCAAGTTGGCATTTATCCAGTCGAACCATCAGCTTTAGGCAGCGATCGCATTGTTTTTGAGTTTAGTCCCAACCTTGGTGAGCCTTTACAACCGCTCGCCGAGACTGCTTCAGGAGGCGAAATGAGTCGATTTTTATTGGCGCTCAAAACTTGTTTTGTGAAACAGAAAAATAAAGAGCACAATATAACCGATGAATTCAATCATCACAACGTTGGCACGATGGTATTTGATGAAATCGATGCAGGTGTATCGGGTCGAGTGGCTCAAGCGATCGCAACTCAACTATGGCAACTCAGCCGTAGTTCCCAAATTCTCTGTGTGACTCACCAGCCACTAATTGCGGCAATTGCCGATCGTCATTTTCATGTCAGCAAGGAAGTCATCGGCGATCGTACTCAAGTACAGATTCGTCTCTTAGAACTAGAAGAACGCAAGCAGGAATTAGCTCAAATTGCCTCAGGAAAGAGCATTGACGAGGGAAAACCTCAAGGCAAAGGGAAAAAGGAAAAAGGAAAAGTTATCGTAAAGGATGGTGGTGATAGTGCTTTAATTCAGGCGATCGCTTTTGCGGAGTCATTGCTAGAACAAGCTGCGGCAATTAAAGCTAGTTAGCTAGTATTTAAGCTTTGCATACAGCGCTTTGCGCTGCTATTTTGCCCTGATATATAGCGCTTTTCGGAGGTTTGTTTCCTCGCAAAAGGCGGTGAAACAAACCTGTACTTCACTAGACTGGGAAACGCTATATAGCAAAGCAAGTTACCAAAAACCCAATAAATAGAGGCGGCGCTTTGCGCCGCCTCTATTTATTGGGTTTTTGGTTTTGTAAGATAATGTTTGGGAAATGCTTATGTTCTGCCAACTCTTTTGAGATTGCTATACTATGGTGAAATCAAAGCCAATGTTTAGAGATCGAGTTTTATGACGCGCAAATCTTGGGATAGTTATTTAGAATTAGGGTTCTGGGATGGAGAGAGTGACAAATCCAAGAAACACAAATCTTTTCAACTTCCAGGCGCAAAGCCCCATTACAATCCCGATCGCCCAGGTCAAGTTGAGCATATTGCCTTAGATTTGGAGCTAAATATTGCTCAGAAATCGATCGCTGGCTCTTGTAAGATTCGCCTTCGACCTGTGCGTGAGGGTATTACCGATCTGACTTTAGATGCTGTAGATTTGCGGATTGATAATGTCGCAATCAGCAATCGCATCGAAGCGAAGCCAAATCCAGACAAGACTAAATGTAAGTTTGACTATGATGGCGAGTTTCTCAAGATTTATCTAAATGAGCCAACCAAGGCTGATGTGCCGATTGAAATCGCGATCGCCTATGCCGCAGAGCAGCCCCAACGCGGTATTTACTTTGTGCAACCTACGGAACATCAACCCCATAAACCAACTCAAGTTTGGACGCAGGGCGAAGATGAGGACTCGCGCTATTGGTTCCCTTGTTTTGACTATCCTGGTCAACTTGCGACTTCGGAAATACGGATTAAAGTGCCGAAGGATTTAATAGTGATTTCTAATGGAGAACTGATTGAAGTCAAAGATCTTAAAAAAGAGAAGATTTACCATTGGTCTCAAAAAGAAGTGCATCCTAGCTATCTCATGACCTTAGCGATCGGAGATTTTATCGAAGTGAAGGATGAATGGAAAGGTAAGCCCGTCACCTATTACGTTGATAAGTCGCGTACTGCGGAAGAAGCGAGTCTGACAATGGGCAAAACCCCACGCATGATCGAATTTTTTAGCGAGAAATATGGCTATGACTATGCGTTCCCTAAATATGCACAGGTTTGTGTCGCCGATTTTATCTTTGGTGGGATGGAAAATACTTCCACAACTTTGTTAACCGATCGCTGCGTATTAGATGAGAGAGCTGCGCTCGATAATCGCTCTAGCGAAAGTTTAGTTGCTCATGAGCTAGCACATCAATGGTTTGGGGATTTATTAGTGATTAAGCATTGGTCGCACGCTTGGGTGAAGGAAGGTGCAGCAACCTATGCGGAAGTGCTATGGACAGATCACGAATACGGATCGGAAGAAGCTGCCTATTATCGTCTTGGTGAGGCGCGTAGTTATATTTCTGAAGATCGCGATCGCTATCGTCGTCCGATGGTAACGCATGTTTATCGCGAAGCGATCGAGCTATACGATCGCCATATCTATGAGAAGGGTGGCTGTGTTTATCACATGCTGCGTTCCGAGCTAGGTGATGATTTATTCTGGAAAGCGATTCACCATTTTGTACGTACCAATGCTCATAAGACCGTTGAGACAATCGATCTATTGAGAGCGATCGAAGAAGCAACGGGTAAAAACTGCATGTTTCTCTTCGATCAATATGTATTTCGCGGTGGACATCCAGAATATAAGGTGGGTTATAGCTGGGATGGAGAGAATAATTTAGCAAAAGTTACAGTTTCGCAAACCCAAGATGAACTTTTCGATCTGAAGATTCCCATCGGGTTTGGGTTTGATGAAGTGTCTGAGACTCAGGTGTTCACAGTCCGAGTCTTTGAAAAGGATCAAGCTTTTTACTTCCCATTGAGGAAAAAGCCCAATTACATCAGCTTCGATCGCAATAATAACTATCTCAAACAAGTCAGCCTAGAATATGGTGTTGCTGAACTCAAAGCTGGTTTACAGTATGACCCCGATCCCCTAGCCCGTATCCAAGCGGCGGAAGCTCTAGCGAAAAAAGGCGGTTTGGAATCAGTGAAGATTCTGGGGAAAGCTCTTCTAGAAGA
>CAIJEA010000332.1 GCA_903819605.1 uncultured cyanobacterium
CGAGCCAAAAAAATACTAAATTAGTAACCTATAGCTCTATGCAAAAATTAGAAGTATTACCTCAAACTGCGACCTTAAAACATAAGGAGACTATTAAGCCAAAGTCAAAAGTAAAGCCTTGGCTACTTGGATTACTCATATTTATTCCCATGATGGGAGTTGGTTATTTTGCATATAACCAACTAGTGGTAGTTCCTCAACAGCAAGCGAAAAGTAAAATTCAAACAGCGCCAGTTGTGCGGAGTACTCTTACGATCGTGGTTTCTGCGAATGGAACCGTGCAACCCGAACAATCGGTAAATGTGAGTCCTCAAGCATCGGGAATTTTGAAACAACTGCTGGTCAAAGAAGGTGACTCTGTAAAAGAGGGGCAGATCCTTGCCTATATGGATGACTCCAATCTTCAGGGACAGTTAAGACAGGCTCAAGGGAATCTTGCCGTAGCAGAGTCAAATCTGCAAAAGATGCTTGGGGGTACTCGTTTAGAAACAGTTGCTCAGGCTGCCGCCAAAGTGCAGAACTCTCAAGTTGCCCTTCGTCAAGCTCAAATTGATTTGCAGCGCAATCAGTCATTAAATCAGGAGGGCGCTATTTCCAAACAAGCTTTCGACGTGGTTCGGACGACTCGCGATCTCGCTCAAGCACAGCTCAAACAGGATCAAGATGCTCTGGCGCTTGCCCAAGCAGGATCTCAGCAAGAAGATATTGATTCAGCTCGTGCTCAAGTGATGTCGGCTCAAGGGGCGTTGCAAACTATCCAAGAAAATCTTAACGATATGACGATTCGCGCTCCCTTTAGTGGAACTGTTGCACGTAAATTTGCCGATCCAGGGGCATTTGTAACACCTACTACGGCAGGAAGTGCGGTTAGTTCTGCTTCATCATCTTCCATTTTGGCTCTCGCATCCACAAACCAGATCGTCGCCCAAGTTTCAGAAGCAAACATTGCCCAAATTCGTCTAGCTCTACCTGCGACTATTTTGGTAGATGCCTATTCGGGAAAAACCTTTACGGGGGAGGTGACGGAAATTCTCACTCAGGCAGATGTCGTGCAGAATGTGACGACCTTTGAAGTAAAGACATCGGTGTCCGATCCCGATAATCTACTGCGAGCGGGAATGAATGTAAATGTGGAGTTCAAAGCGGGAGAGTTGACAAATGTACTGGTAGTTCCAACAGGAGCGATCGTGCAACAAAATAATGTTCAGGGTGTGTTTGTAGCGAAGGACAATGGCAGTTCAGTCTTTACACCTATTACAGTTGGGACAACAGTAAATGATAAAACCGAAGTAAAGTCTGGTTTAAGAGGAAATGAGAAGGTTTTACTCAGTTTCCCCCCCGGAACTCGTAAGGTTTCAGCGCCTACTGGCAGACCTTAAGGAATCTTTATTTTTCTATGAAAAAACTTGCTAATTCGCCGCCAACCAGTCGATCGCGTAGCTTAAGAAAGCGTAGGCTCTCTCTAAGTGAAGTTCTGATTATGTCTGCTGAAACTCTGTGGAGCAATAAATTACGAACATTATTAACTATGTTGGGTGTAATTATTGGCATCTCCTCGGTGATTACGATTACCTCCGTGGGACAGGGTGTAGAAAAGTCAACCCAGTTACAAATTGAAGCTTTGGGAACAAATGTAATGCTAGTATCGGCGGGAGCTGCTAGGACGGGTGGTATCAATCTAGGAGCAGGCTCGGCAAGTACTTTGACTTGGGAAGATGCTAAGGCGATCGCAAAGCAAGTTCCAGCAGCTCAATCGGTCTCAGCATTCTTACAACGTGGCTCAATTCAAGCTGTCAGAGGTAATACAAATATTGCCACTACCCTTTTAGGTACGGATTTGTTCTACTCAGTTATGAAAAATATCCAACCCCAACTAGGACTTTTTTTTAACCAAGGAGACTTGGATACTGGTAAACCTGTAGCTTTTCTCGGCTCTAAAGTACGTGATGAATTGTTTAGTCCAAACGAGACTTCAATAGGAGCCGAATTGCGGATTCGGGGCAAACGCTATATCGTGGTCGGGGTAGCAGAATCGAAGGGAACGGCGGGTGGACAGGATCTGGACGATGTAATTTATATTCCACTGACTAATATGTCTGGTCAAGTTGTGGGCAATAACGCCGTGGAGGGTGTAGCGATTAATGGATTCTGGTTGCAAGCTAGCGATGCCGATCAGTTAGACTCCGCCCAATTTCAGGTGACAAATATTCTGCGTCTGCGGCATGGCATTCATCCGTCAGCTCCCGATGATTTTCGGATTACCAATCAAGTTGACATCATTAACACCTTTACCAATGTGATGAGTTCATTTACCTTAATGGTAGGTGCGATTGCGGGCATTTCCCTAGTGGTTGGTGGGATTGGAATTGCCAACATCATGCTGGTTTCGGTTATGGAAAGAACGAGAGAAATCGGTATTCGCAAAGCGGTAGGAGCGACTAGCACAGATATTTTGAGCCAGTTTTTGACCGAAGCCGTTGTTTTATCAATGATCGGTGGTGCAATTGGTGTGGTATTAGGAGTTGGGTTTTCTTTTGCAGCAGCAACCTTATTCAAATATCCATTTATTGTGCCGTTGTGGTCTATTGGGGCAGGATTTGGTTCTTCGTTCATTGTTGGCATTCTGGCAGGGGGAATTCCTGCCCGTAACGCTGCCAAGTTAGACCCGATCGCCGCTTTGCACAGTGAATAAAGTGAAGCGAGGTGCTTTGCACCTTGCTTCACTGCTTAATAACGAGAATAACTATGACAACCATGATCTCGATAGAGGGACTGACAAAAACCTATCACTTAGGTGAAATGGATGTCCCCGTTCTCAAGGAAATAGATTTAACGATCGCCGATGGTGAATATGTTGCCATTATGGGTGCTTCAGGTTCAGGAAAATCAACCTTGATGAATATTATTGGCTGTCTAGATCGTCCTACCAGTGGTCTATATACCTTAGATGGCAGAGATCTGACCACGATGGATGATGATGAACTGGCGGATATTCGCAATCAATATATTGGTTTTGTGTTTCAACAATTCAATCTCTTGCCAAAGTTGACAGCGCTCGAAAATGTGATGTTGCCAATGATATATGCAGAAGTATCGCGCTCGGAACGAGTAAAATCGGCGACTGAAGCACTAGAGAGGATTGGGCTGGGCGATCGCTTAACCAATCGTCCTAGCCAACTATCAGGAGGACAACAACAACGTGTGGCGATCGCAAGGGCGTTAGTGAATCATCCTGCTCTAGTCTTAGCCGATGAACCAACAGGAGCGTTAGATTCTAAGACTTCGCACGAAATTATGAATTTGCTAACGGAACTAAATCAACAGGGAACGACGATTGCGCTTGTTACCCATGATGCATCAGTTGCAGCACAGACCAAGCGAATTATTAATATGCAGGATGGTGTAATTGTAGAGACTGTGAAAAGCTCACATAAAGAAAGAGAGTAGCGGTGCGAAGCACCGCTACTCTCTAGTTCAATTACGTTTTAAGTCGTAATCAATCAATTCACTCAACAAACCAAGCATTGACCTGTCAAAGTAACTACAGGAACCACTTCTCAATTGTTTTGAAATGAACAAGAGAAAATAGATAGGGATTTACAGATGAAAAAATTGTTAAAAGCTTTTATGATTGGGATTGCTTTGTTAGCTGGAACTGCCAGTCAAGCAGTAGCCCAGAATATAGTCACAATCAAGGGGGCAGGCTATGGTGGAAGTGGATGTCCAAATAATTCGGCAAGTGTCACTGTTAGCCCTGACGGTCAAGTATTGACGATATTGTTCGATAAATATTCTGCGGATGCTCAGAATGCAGCTACTCGAAGATTAAGTTGCAATCTGAGCATTCCGATTTTTGTACCTAATGGTTTCCAGATTTCTCTTTACGATGCTGATTATCGCGGTTATGTTGCTCCACAAACAAGTGGAACACTACGCTCTGAGTATTTCTTTGCGGGCGGTCGTGGTCCGGTCTTTCAAGAAACATTCTACGGCGAGACTTCCTATGACAAGACAGATAGTTTAGCAACTGTAGCTAATGTTTGGTCAGCTTGTGGAGCTAGTGTTAATATGCGAGTGAATACTTCTATGGTCGCGAATGGCTTAGGAGTAGCCACCGTTGACTCTTTTGACCTCACTCACCGAGGCATGATCTATCACATCAAATATCGTACTTGTCGGTAATTTGTAAGTGGAACGCTGAGATTTGGGCTTGGAGACCAAGCCCCTACCATTATAAATATGTAGGGATTTGGTCTCCAAGCCTCTACCTATACAAACATGTAGGGATTTGGTCTCCAAATCCTCTTTATTAAAATGACATGGCAACATTATGACGTGCGTGGCTTTGCCACGCACTACTCATTTGGAAGTAACTAAAAATCTTATAGAACCATACGATCTACATTATGAAAACTGATTACTTGATAGTTGGTAGTGGTTTGTCAGCCTTGACTTTTGGCGCTTTGATGGCGCACTCAGGCAAAACTGTCCAAATCCTTGAAGCCCATGAACATGCTGGTGGATTTGGGCATACATTTACGATGGCAAAAAAATATAAGTTTAATGCCCAATTTCACTATGTTTGGGACTGCGGTGAAGGACAAACAGTAAATCGGGTGCTAAAAAAATTAGGATTAGAGAAAGAAGTTACTTTTGAAAGTTACGATCCTCAAGGCTTTGACCATATGCGGATGCCAGAATATGCAATAAATATTCCTTCAGACCCAGAGGAACTAATTCAGCGCTTATCTTTGCTATTTCCCGAATCTCGCGATCGCCTTCGGCAATTTGTCAACGCAGTAGAACAGACAGGGCAAGGCTTAAAAAAATTATCGCCACCACTTAATCCTATAGAATTACTAAAACATCCAATTGAAGTATTTTCTACGGTGCAATATCTCAATAGCACCCTGCAAGATGTATTTGATAAGTTTCAACTTCCCCAAGCTGCTCAAACCTTACTAGCATTGCAATGGCTAGATTTTTTATTGCCGCCCAATCAACTCTCTTTCTATGCATGGGTGGTGTTATTTCGAGGCTACCAAGCAGGAGCCTATTACCCAACTCAGCATTTTGAGCATGTGATTAACTCGTTGGTTAAGGTGATTGAATCTAACGGAGGGCAAGTACTCCTAAATCATGAAGTTACCAACTTTAGAGTAACAAATAGAACTGTGACGGGAGTTCAGGCGATGAATCTACTGAGCCATCAAACCGATGAGTTTGTTGGCGATACGGTGATTTGCAATATCGATCCTAAAAAAGCCGCCAAGATGATTGGCGAGTCACAATTCTCTAAAGCAGTGCGTCGCAAACTTGACTATGAATATTCAGTATCTAACTACATGGCTTATTGTGTGGTTAAAGATATTGACCTGCGCGACTATGGCTTTGGAAAATGGAATCTCTTTCATACGGGGCATCAAAATCTTAATGATGCCTTTTCTCAAATGTACGATCGCCATGATTTTTCTAATCCCAGTTTTGCGATCACTACACCCACTTTACTTACCGAATCAAGCGAAGATTGCCCAGAAGACAGTCAGATTGTGGAATTTCTCACTGTGGCAAATTATGACTACTTCAAGCAATTACAGGAGCGCGATCGCCAAGCTTATAAACTCAAAAAGCAGGAGATTTTCGATTCGATTCTTGATGTGGTCGAAGACAAATATGTACCGAACTTTAGAAAGCATCTAGTTTTTCATGTTACGGGTAGCCCGACAACCAATGAGAGGTTTTGCTGGTGTCCCAATGGCAATTCCTATGGTTCTAGTTTGACACCTCGGAATATGGGGCTAGGGCGATTAAATCACGAAACCTCACTCAATCATTTCTATTTTTGTAATGCTTCATCTGGCTACCCTGGGTTTGCTCCTACGATTTGGACGGGCGCTTTGCTGTATCAACGATTATCAGGTGATGTGATTTTAGGCGAAA
>CAIJEA010000333.1 GCA_903819605.1 uncultured cyanobacterium
GCCTTGCGAAGCAAGGCTTTTAATTTTTTTCTTGGATTGGGTTTGAGCGCAAAGCGCTGTAACTTACTTGGCTATAGCTATATTTGAAAACTGAAAATTAATCACAGTAAGATTTTTTAGTTTTCATTTTGCCGTAGGTAATGATAAAAATTCCCTTCACGGGGATGGAAAATATCAAATTTAGGACCAAAGGTACCCAAAAATGGTCTGAGAGTCAAAGCCATCTGACTGCCAACAAAAGCATAGATTCCAAACCGGAATTTCAAAATTGATATAGCAATCCTAAATAAGTCATGAGAAATAAAAACCTATAACAAGGGGCTTAAGCCCCTTGACTTTCTCACAGATGATTTAGGATTGCTATATGCGAACTTTTCGATTTTTATCCACTGAAGTTTTTACAATGCATCCCAAAATACTACTTGGAGGATGCGGAAATCAATATATTCACTTTTGTTTTGCTCAATCAACATAGACCAATAGACATTTTTTTGATCCTAAATTTGTTGTAAACAAAATCAAAGCATACGGTCTTTGAGAGAGTGCGCCCCCTTGGGGGCGCACTCTCTCAAATCATTTAAGATTGCTATATAGTTTTTGTAGTCAAGATCTCACATAACAATGACTGAAATAACTCCTCCTGAAACAGCGATCGCGTCGCAAGAGCAAATCTCGGATGGCAAACCCGACATGGGAGGTGGTTTACCCGTTATTAATTATTGGGCGGAAAAGACACTCGATCTTAAAGGTGGTTTACTCTGGAAAACTTTGCTACATAAGAGTGCTTGTCTATCCTGTGCGTGGGGAACGGGTGGACAAAAAGGTGGCTTTCAGAATGAAGAAGAGGAAAACTTACAGCGTTGTGCCAAAAGCGTTGAAGCGATCGCCTCAGAATTAATGGAACCTATTCCAAAACAATTTTTTCAGAATTATTCAGTTACTGAATTACAAAAACTGAGTTCGATGGAAGCCGATCGCTTAGGTCGATTCAGTTTTCCAGTAATTAAACGTGCCAATAGCGATCGCTACGAACGGCTCGAATGGCAAGAAGTCTATGAAATCGTCACTCAAGCTTTTCAAATAACTCCAGAGCGTCTCGCTTCTTACAGTTCAGGGAGATCTTCTAATGAAGCAGCTTATCTTTTACAGTTATTAATGCGATCGCTTGGTTCTAATAATCTCGCTGACTGCTCCGATCTCTGCCATGCACCTTCAACTGTTGGCTTAAATCGCATGTTCGGCTCTGGCACATCAATGGTTAGCCTTGCCGATCTCAAACAGAGTGATTGTATTGTTCTCATTGGCTCGAATGCACCAGCAAATCATCCACGATTGATGAACGAATTAATTAAACTCCGCGATCGCGGCGGCAAAGTAATTGTTATCAATCCCTTAATTGAAGTTGGTTTAGTAAAATTCGCTTCCCCAGCTTATCCAATCAAATCTTTGCTAAAAGGCTCTGAGATTGCCTCCCATTATATTCAGCCAATCTCAGGCAGTGATGTAGCAGTATTTTTGGGAATTCAAAAAGCTCTGATTGAGAGTGATTGGGTTAACTATGATTTTCTGCGTCAATATACGGATGGTTGGGAAGATGTGATTGCACAAGTGCGATCGCTTGATTGGGAAAATATCACATCAACCTGTGGAGTTTCGCGGGAAGAGCTAGAAATTGCCGCAAAAATGATTGGGACTTCGCAACGAGTAGTATTTGGCTGGGCAATGGGAATCACGCATCATGCTAATGGTGTTGATAATGTGTTGAGTATTGCGAATACAGCTTTGTTGACTGGCAATGCGGGAAAAGAAGGTGCAGGGACAATGCCGATTCGCGGACATTCTAATGTCCAAGGTTTTGGCTCAATGGGTGTCACAATTCGATTAAAAGAAGAGATTCTCCAAGCTTTAGAAAAACTACTACAGCGATCGCTAAGCCGAGTCCAAGGATATGACGCTCGCTCTCTGATCGAAGCAAGCGAGCGCCACCAGATTGATACATTGCTGTGTTTGGGTGGCAATATCTACGCCGCAAATCCCGATCTCACGCAAGCTAAACGGGCTTTAGGTAATATTGACACAATCATTTACCTATCCACAAAGCCGAACCTCGGACATTTTCATGGGCTTGCCAAACAGAACACATTAATTATTCCCGTATATACTCGTTTTGAAAATCCTCACAAAACTACAACCGAGTCGGGTAATAACTTTGTCCGTCTGAATAATGAAGGTACATCCCATCTCAATCAACGAGAAGGTGCAGAATTAGTTTCGGAAGTAGAGTTCCTATCAAAACTAGCCGATCGCTTACATGGTGATGATGTTGTAAATTGGCGATCGCTTCAAGATACAAAATATGTGCGACAACTCATTGCTACAACGATCCCAGACTATGAAAAAATCGGCGAGATTGATGATACTAATCAAGAATTTACGATCGCTAATCGCATTTTTCATACACCAAAATTTTCCACTCTATCGGGTAAGGCACAAATGTTTGTTACACCTTTACCAGAACTAGAATTACCAACAATTTCCGATTTTGGTTTATCCGAACATACTCAGGCGATCGTTCTCGCCCTTGGCACTGGTCGCAGCTATTCGCAACATAACACTGTTGTTTACAAAGATGGAGACTATTATCGCGGGATGCCGCATCGTAATTGTATTTTGATGAGTCGTGCTGATGGCGATCGCGCAGGTTTTCAAGAGCATCAGCGCGTAACAGTCAAGGGGAATGTGGGCAGTATGGAAAATGTAGAAATTATCTATGGGCAGATTCGAGAAGGTTCATCTCTAATGTTTTATCCAGAAGTTAATGCTATTTTTAGCGCCCCCATTGATGAACTTTCTGGCACGCCAGCTTATAAGCGCATTCCCATTGTCGTTTATAGCAATCTATAGCAAATAAAGCCTCCAATAA
>CAIJEA010000334.1 GCA_903819605.1 uncultured cyanobacterium
CGGCGCGGAACGCCGCAACTCTCTCTTGAGTTTTATGTCCTGATACACTTGGTGTCAGCTATAAATATGCATACATGCTAAATATTTATACATGAACGTCTATTTATAAATTTACATGCAAGCCCATATATTTTTTATATTCTAATAACAACTTAATAAAGTTACAAATATGAATAAATTAGCTCGCAAATGGATCTTAGCAATAATCCTAATTTCATTCATATTACTAGTACAGTACTCTTCTAACTCTCAAGTTATAGCTAGTATTACTCCTAGCAACAATGCTCCCTTAACCTTACAGAATGATATAGATCAATACTCATTGGGCAAATCTTTAGAGTTTGCTGCCGATCCTGAAGCTACTTTTGATAGCGAAGTATCCCCTGAAATTCCAGCGAGCAATTTGGATTTTACTCAAAGCACTAAAGATACGCCTGCCTTGGGATTTACTAAAAATGCTTACTGGGCAAGATTATCGCTACGTAATGTCAGCTCAAATAAAGAATGGTATTTGGCGATCGGTCCAGCTAATTTAGATCGCGTTGACTTATATGTGATGAAAAATGATAAATGGCAAGTTCATCGTAGCGGGCGCATTTATTCGTTTTCGCAGCGAGAAGTGCCAGATCGCAATTTTGTGTTCCCAATTGAGATTCCTGCTAATGGAGAGATTACTACTGTTTATCTCCGTTTTGCCACAGCATCTACTTTATTAGTTGATGCAAATCTCTACCGATTTCAAGCCTTTTGGCAAGAAAGATATAGTAGCCAGCTATGGAATGGTTTTCTGTATGGCATTCTTGTGTTTGCGCTGATTTATAATTTCCTTCTTTTTACATCATTAAAAGATCGCAGCTATCTGTATTTTGTAATGTTTATTGCTACATTAATTCTCCACATTGTAGTAGTGGATGGTTATGGTATGCAGTATCTTTGGCAAAATGCAATTTGGTGGAACCGTATTTTGATACCTGTTTCTGTATTTCTAGCTGTTGGGACATCGGCTAATTTTACGATCTCATTTCTGCAAACACGCTTCACATTGCCTAAAATACATCGGTGGCTTATTCTTTTAAGAGTTTTTAGCTTCACAATGGTAGCAATTTCACCATTCTTACCACACCGCATGGTAATTCTGACGCATAGCAACTTACTTTTAATTGCTTTTATAAGTTATATGGCAATTGGGGCGATCGCAATGCAGAAAAAGATCCAAATTGCACGTTTGTTTTTGTTGACATGGAGTATCTTTATATTAACAATTTTGGTGTTCTTGATTATCGATGTTTTTGCTATTTTACCTTTGCAAATATCTTTGCTTAATGTTTATCGAGGCAGTTTTATAGTTACGCCACTTCTCTTATCTATAGCTCTTGCCGATCGCATTAATCAATTTCAGAGCGAAAAAATCCACGATCAGCAGGAGAAATTACGTCTTAAGGATGAACTCAATATTTCTTTGACAAAATCTCGAGATGAACTAGAAGAAATTGTTACTGAACGGACAAAAGAGTTACAGAAAGCTAAAGAATCTGCTGAAATTGCTAACCTAGCGAAAAGTGAATTTCTCTCTAATATGAGTCACGAATTACGCACTCCTTTAAATGCCATATTAGGGTTTACTCAACTTTTGCAAATGGATGCATCATTGGATAATTCTCAACTGGAAGAATTAGGCTATATGGCATCAAGTGGAAAGCATTTACTAGAGTTAATCAATAGCGTACTGGACTTATCGGCAATTGAATCAGGAAATCTGATATTACAGGAACGCGAATTTTCTCCACTGGCTCTCTTAATAGAGTTACAAGAGAATATCAAGCTTAAGGCTTCTAATAAAGGGCTCACGCTAAATACGATCGTTGCAGAAGATATGCCCAATCGAGTTTTAGGAGACGAACTAAAATTACGCCAAATATTAATCAACTTAATCAATAATGCTATTAAATTTACGGAGAAAGGAAGTATTACTGTCAGAGCTGCTTGCCATAATGTCCATAGTGATATGTGTCAGTTGAGTTTTGCAGTCGAAGATACAGGTGTTGGTATTAGCCATCCAAATCTCGAAAAACTATTTACTCCTTTCTTTCAAACAGAAGAAGGTCAGCGGCAGGAAGGAACAGGTTTAGGATTATCCATCTCCCAACGTTTAGCCAAAGCAATGGGTGGAGAAATTACCGTACAAAGTACTCTGGAAGTTGGTACTACTTTTACTTTAAAATCATTACCATTCCCAATCATCGACTCTACTTCGAGATCGGAAATTATTGATCACACTGAGCTAATATTACAACGTAATATTTCTCCTCTGCGGTTACTTGTAGCTGAAGATAACAATATCAATCGCAAAGTTATACTGAACATGTTAAAAAAACTAGGATACAAAGCTGACACGGCAACAAACGGTCGAGAAGTATTAGAATCATTACAAAAATTTTCCTATGATGTCATTCTTATGGATATCCGAATGCCAGAAATGGATGGAATCGAAG
>CAIJEA010000335.1 GCA_903819605.1 uncultured cyanobacterium
CGCCTTTATCTATTTGGGCTTTACGGCATGAAATTAGCTATAAGTACTTGTTAAAGTTGCGCCCTTGCGGGGCGCAACTTTACGGGCTACTTAGGAAAACTGGAGGAATGAGATTCACAGTTCATTTGCTAATTTTGGTTAAGAAATGCTTAACACTGGTACGATCTAAGCATGGGCTTTTCTCTTCTACCCAACCTAATGTATTGCGTATAACTGCTATGTTGCCAGACTATTCTGACCATTCTGTTTTTGCTGATGAGATGCCTGACCAAATTTTTAATCATGACGCTCTTAACGATATAGATAATGATATTGAGACTGACAAACCACAAGAAGCTTGTGGAGTTTTCGGAGTATTAGCGGCAGAAGGGGATGTTGCGAAGCTCGTATATTTTGGACTATATGCGTTACAGCATCGCGGACAAGAATCCGCAGGCATTACTGTTTATGACGATCGCGGTAACACCCATACCCACAAAGCAATGGGATTAGTTGCTCAAATCTTCAATGAAACTATTTTGTCAGAGCTAAAAGGAGCATTAGCGATCGGGCATAACCGTTATTCGACGACAGGTTCGAGTAAGGTTTGCAATGCCCAGCCGATTGTAGTGAATACTCGCTTGGGGGATTTTTCGCTTGCCCATAATGGTAATTTGGTGAACGCTACTGAATTACGTGGTGAAATCTCGGCTCAAGGTCATGCCCTCGAATCCACAACTGATTCTGAAGGTATTGCCTTTGCTGTAGCTGAGGCTGTTGCAGAAGGCAAAAATTGGCAAGCATCGATTGTAACTGCCTTGCATCGTTGTCATGGTGCATTCAGTTTAGTAATGGCAATACCTAATGCGATCGCTGGTGCGAGAGATGCCTATGGCGTTCGCCCTCTGGTGATTGGTAAAACAGATGATGGTTCCTATGTTTTGTCATCAGAAACCTGTGGCTTGGATATTATCGGTGCTGAGTATGTGCGCGAAGTTCTTCCTGGAGAATTAGTAATCATCACGATGGAGAAAGGGATTCAATCTTTTTTATGGGAGGAATCTAAACCGAAGCTTTGCGTATTTGAGATGATCTATTTTGCCCGACCTGATAGTGTCATGCATGATGAAAGTCTTTATACCTATAGAATGCGAATTGGTCGTGAACTAGCCAAGGAAAACTCGGTTGATGCCGATATCGTGATAGGCGTGCCTGATTCAGGTATTCCTGCGGCGATTGGATATGCGAGGGAGTCAGGTATTCCCTATGCCGAAGGCTTGATTAAAAATCGCTATGTTGGTCGGACTTTCATTCAGCCGACTCAGGCTATGCGAGAGTCAGGCATTCGCATGAAGTTAAATACACTCAAAGATGTTTTGAAAGGAAAACGGGTAATTGTTATCGACGATTCGATCGTAAGGGGAACTACGAGTCGTAAAATAGTAAGAGCATTACGTGAGGCTGGTGCGACTGAGGTACATATGCGTATTTCTTCGCCACCTGTAACTCATCCTTGCTTTTATGGTATTGATACTGACTCGCAAGATCATTTGATCGCGTCGCACAATTCTATTGAGGCGATCGCTAAACAAATTGAGGTAGATACGCTTGCGTATCTAAGTCATGACTCAATGTTAAGGGCGACCCAAATTGATACCACGCATTTTTGCACGGCTTGTTTTACAGGAAAATATCCTATAGATGTTCCTGATAAGCTCAAGCGCTCCAAACTTATGCTAGAAAATATTGCACCATGACCAAGATCCTCTTTCATCTCGCATTTCCAGTAAATGATATTCCAAGCACCAAAGCTTTTTATATTGATGGGTTAGGTTGCTTAGCAGGGCGCGAGTCAAAAGACTCAATGATCATGAGTTTATACGGTCATCAATTGGTAGCGCATGTTGCTCACGAAGCACTTGAAGAGCAACGTGGAATTTATCCTCGCCATTTTGGTCTGGTTTTCTATTCTGAAAATAATTGGATGGCTCTTTTAGAAAAAGTCCATGATAAGCGGCTCAAGTTTTATCAAAAACCCAAAGTTCGCTTTGTGGATACGCCTTTAGAGCATCGCACTTTCTTTCTGGCAGATCCTTCGGGTAATGTACTTGAGTTTAAGCATTACAAGTTTGAGAATGCTATTTTTGGCGAGACTGATTTTCATGAGGTTGGCGACGCGGACTTTGCCCAGCAAGTTCCTGTTGCTACTTATCACTAAATGATAGTGGCGATTTGCGCCACTATCATTACCCAAAACAAAAGAGATGCCTCTAGCGGCATCTCTTTTGTTTTGGGAGTTTAATTTTTTACGGAGCATTTGAAATTGTTTCTTCTTTTGGCGTTGGCGGGCAGAGCCACCTTTACCTTTATCATTTCTGCCTTCTTTACGCGGGGATTCCCAGCGCTTTAATCTCTGGTTCATATTTTTTACCTACAACTTTAAAAGATAATTTATAACTTAATCATCAATTATTGAATATAAGTCAAGAATCCTAGATATTGCTATCGCTCATTAGAATGAAAGCTTGCACAGCAATTTCAGGTATTTAAACTAATTTTTGTTTGAGAGCTTCAGGATCTCTAAATCCTACGGCGATCGCTTTGCCTTCTTTCACAAAGATTGGTCGTTTTAGTAACATTGAGTCTTTTGCATAG
>CAIJEA010000336.1 GCA_903819605.1 uncultured cyanobacterium
CGATTAGATGGGTTAAGTTCACGCTCAGCATACTATTCGCTGCTTTTAGATTTCGCTACAATTTTAATTTTATCAATTTCTTCCTTTATTTCACCTCCCTGATTCACCTATTGAGCCAAGATTTTTTGTGCCGAACCTAATTTTTAGGTCTTGGTTAGGGACGCGCATTAAAATAAAGAACCGATTTTTAGTGGCGCGGCGGAGCCGCGCCACTAAAAATCGGATTCTTTATTAAATCGCAAAACCCTTAGCTACTTATAGTATCAATTAGTACATTCAATTGGACTTGTCGAAAAGTAAGCATTAGACTAGAGATAGTGAAAAACCAGCAGATAGGGAGACAAGATCGTGGTAGCTGTTACTGAAATGAACTCTAGTGCAAAAGTTTTAGAGAAGCCCATTGAGCGCCGCCTAACTGTACAGGTTGCTGAAATCGCGCCTGACACCACTACAATCCGATCGCTTGATTGGGATCGCGATCGCTTTGATATCGAGTTTGGACTACAAAATGGTACAACCTATAATTCATATATCATTCGCGGCGAAAAACTAGCGCTAGTCGATACATCCCACGCCAAGTTTCGCGAGTTATATCTCAAGACCCTCAAAGAGCAGATCGATCCCGCGCAGATTGATTATTTAGTAATTAGCCACACGGAGCCAGACCATAGCGGCTTAGTAAAGGAAATATTAGAATTGGCTCCTAATGTCACGGTGGTGGCAACCAAAGTAGCGCTGCAATTTCTGGGTGAGCTAATTAATCAGCCTTTTAAGCAACAAGTTGTCAAAAATGGCGATCAAGTTGACTTGGGCAATGGTCATATTTTGCAGTTTGTGAATGCGCCAAACTTGCATTGGCCAGACACGATGATGACTTTTGACCTTGGCACATCGATCTTGTATACCTGCGATATTTTTGGAATGCATTATTGCAGTGAGGCAACCTACGATGAAGATTTAAAGAGAATTACGCCCGACTATCGCTTTTATTATGAATGTTTGATGGCTCCCAATGCGCGATCGGTAATTTCGGCAATGAAGCGGATGGACGACTTACCACAGGCAGAAATTGTTGCCAACGGACATGGACCCTTGTTGCGCTATAACGTCAAAGAACTAACCGAAAATTATCGCCGATGGAGCCAAGAGCAAACTAAGGGCGAAACTAATGTCGTGGTTTGCTATGTGTCTGACTATGGCTATTGCGATCGCCTGTCACAAGCGATCGCTCGTGGGATTGCTAAAACAGGTGTTGCTGTAGAAATGGCAGATCTCAAATCGATCGACCTACAGGAATTACGTGAATTAGTCGGTCATACATCGGGTTTAGTCGTTTGTACGCCTCCAGCATCGAATAGTCGTGTGGAAACGGCGATCGGTGCTATTCTTGCCGCAGCTAGCGAAAAGCAAGTAATTGGCTTGTACGAGCCGCACGGTGATGAAGACTCATCAATTGATTTGCTAAATAACAGGTTTAGGGATCTAGGTGTGGTCACGGCTTTTCCTGCGATTAAGGTACGCGAAAATCCTAACGAAGCGACTTATCAAACCTGTGATGAAGCGGGTACTGACTTGGGGCAGTTGCTGACTCGCAAGCAAAATATCAAACAACTCAAAGCGATCGATGCCGATCTTGATAAAGCTTTGGGGCGTTTAGCAGGTGGTTTATACATCATCTCCGCAGCAAAGGGCGGTGCACGTAGCGCGATGTTAGCCTCTTGGGTCGTA
>CAIJEA010000337.1 GCA_903819605.1 uncultured cyanobacterium
TCTTACCAACACCACCTTTACCGAGAAATGTCAGAATTAGGCTCATTGGGCTTTCTCATTAGACTTTTGCACCAGCTTTTTTAGATGAGGGCTGGGAGTGAAATAGGGAATAAAAACTTCGGGTATCGTAATTGGCTGATGTGTGCGAGGATGACTCCCCGAACGTGCACGACGATGACGCACACCAAACCTACCAAAATCACTCAACATAATTGATTGGTGGTCGGCTAAAGCTTGAGTGACGTGGGTGAGAACTGCCTCAAGACTTGCTGAAGCCATGCTATAGCTTAGTCCATCAACCTCTGCCATCATGCCCCTAATGATATCTTGACGATTAATATCTGCCATAGGGCTTGATTAAGTAGTGACCATGATGTCGCGCAAGGCACGACATCATAACTAGTCTAGGCTACAGATTCTAACTCATCTGCAAAAAACCAAGACTTGCTGCTATCAGAGAATTTGACGATGTAGCCCCATTTGCTACCATCCATAATCTTTTCTTCTTTGATTACGCCAACTTCACCGACTTTGCTAGCGATCGCCTTACCACTACCATCTTTGAAACCACGAACACGAACTTTTTGACCAACTTGCATAATGTTTGCTTCTCGTACCGAACTCAATTAACCTTTTGCGTTTGCTTTAAAAAGTTTACATTAGATGGTAGGACATGATTAGCCCTATTGATTTTTTGAAGTGCAGTTAAGCTGTAACTTACGAGGAATACCGCAATGTCAGTGACGATCGCCCAAATACAAAAATGGAAACATCTAAAAAAGCCAATCGTGGCGCTAACAGCTACTGACTATGCGATCGCTAAGTTGCTGGACAAAGCTGGCGTAGATATGATTTTGGTGGGGGATTCTCTGGCGATGGTGGCACTTGGTTATAAAAATACGCTGCCAGTTACGCTCGACGACATGATCCGCCATGCTCAGGCTGTGGGCAGGGGTGTTGACCATGCTTTGCTAATTGTCGATTTACCATTTCTCAGCTATCAAGTCAGTACTGAAGAGGCAATGCGATCGGCGGGACGCATTTTTAAGGAAACCGATGCAAAGGGGATCAAGCTGGAAGGTGGGTATCCTGAAATGGTCGAAACAATTCGGAGATTGGTACAAGTGGGTATCCCCGTGATGGGGCATGTGGGGCTAACACCGCAATCAGTTCATCGAATTGGTTATCGAGTTCAAGGGGGCACGCCCGATACGGCGGAGGAAATTTTGCACCAATCCAAAGCATTAGTTGAAGCTGGGGTTTTTTCGTTGTTACTAGAAAATATCCCTGCGGAGTTAGCTGCTAAAATCACCGATCTCGTTCCTATTCCGACTATTGGTATTGGTGCTGGCAAAGATTGCGATGGACAAATTCTCGTTACTCACGATGTTTTAGGTCTATCCGATTGGCAACCACCCTTTGCTCGGAAGTATGCCGACCTGCAAAGCACGATTACCGATGCTGTCAGGCAATATTGCCAAGATGTAAGGAACGGCTAAGTATGTGGAGGGCTTACAGCAATTTCTAACCCCAATAAATTTTTTGAAAGTGCGAAGCAACACTTTCAAAAAATTTATTGGTTTGGGTTTAAGCCCTTTAGATTAACGCTTTAGATATGCTTTTCTGATTGGCTCATCAAAATGCTCGATCGCATAGCGCAGCATTGTCCTTGGCATTTGTTGATAGTTGATATCTAAGAAACCTACCAAGACTTGGCGCTCCTGTTTGCCTACTTCACGCAGCATCCAACCTACAGCTTTATGGATCAAGTCGTGAGGATGATTTAACAGAATTGTGGCAATCTTGAGCGTTTCTTCAAATTGTTGATGTTTGATAAATTCCAAGGTGGAGACGATCGCGATGCGTTGTTCCCAAAGATTTGGCGATCGGGCTAATTGATATAGAACACTTCGATCTTGATGGAGTAAATGTACGCCCAAAATTCGGTAGCAAGAGACATCAACTAAATCCCAGTTGTTAATCCATTTAGTGTGACCTAAATAGAAGGCAATAATTTCTTCGCGCTTAGTCACATCAGCTTTAGCGAATTGATAGGTCAGAATTAACAAAGCTGTGAGCCGATATTCGTGAATATCAGTTTGTAAAAATTGCTCTAGATCTTCAAATCCAAGTTGAATAAACTTTTTCGCTAATTTACGTTGTTCGGGGACATTAATTCCCAAAAAGCGATCGCCTTCCCCATATTCGCTCTTACCAGTTTTAAAAAATCGTGCTAGTTCGATAGCTTTTGTTGGGCTAGCAATGGCATCTAGCTCATTCTTGAGATCGGCGCGTGTTAGCATAATTTGACGGGTGTTTTCGTTCATGCTAACCCAGCACCGCCTCAGACCGAATCAATCTAAGACAATCAGCAGCTCAGAAAAATGACCAATTTGTTTCCCATCCTCGCCGCATCCGATCCTCTCGTCGCAGGCTTTATCGGTAAAGAAATCGAAAGACAGCGCAATAATATCGAACTCATTGCCAGTGAAAATTTTACATCCCTTGCAGTCATGGCAGCGCAGGGATCGGTATTGACAAATAAGTATGCCGAAGGTCTACCATCCAAGCGCTATTACGGCGGTTGCGAGTTTGTGGACGAAATCGAGTCGATCGCGATCGATCGCATCAAAGAATTATTTGGTGCAGCCCATGCCAACGTTCAGCCCCACTCTGGCGCACAGGCAAACTTTGCCGTATTTCTAACCTTGCTCAAACCAGGGGATACATTCTTGGGTATGGATTTGTCCCATGGTGGACATTTGACCCACGGTTCACCTGTGAATGTATCGGGAATGTGGTTTAACAAAGTCCATTACGGTTTGAATAAGGAAACCGAGCAGCTAGATTTTGATTTGATTCGCGATCTAGCGTTGAAACATAAACCAAAATTAATTATTTGTGGTTACTCAGCCTATCCAAGGATTATTGATTTCGCTAAGTTTAGGGCGATCGCTGATGAAGTTGGCGCATACCTGATGGCAGATATCGCCCATATCGCAGGGCTAGTCGCTTCGGGTCATCATCCTAACGCAATTCCCTACTGCGACGTTGTTACTACTACCACCCACAAAACTCTACGGGGCCCTCGTGGTGGCTTGATCATGACTCGCGATGCTGCCCTTGGTAAGAAATTTGATAAATCAGTCTTCCCTGGATCTCAAGGTGGCCCCCTCGAACATGTAATTGCCGCTAAAGCTGTCGCCTTCGGTGAAGCATTACGTCCTGAGTTCAAAACCTATTCTGGACAAGTAATTGCGAATTCACAAGCTCTTGCTTCTCAATTACAAGAACGTGGTTTGAAGTTGGTTTCCAATGGTACTGATAATCACCTGTTGCTGGTCGATCTCCGTTCGATTGGTATGACTGGCAAGGTTGCTGACCTATTAGTAAGTGGTATCAATATCACTGCTAACAAAAATACCGTTCCATTCGATCCTGAATCTCCATTTGTGACCAGTGGTTTGCGCCTTGGTTCTCCTGCGATGACCACTCGCGGGTTGAAGGAGGTTGACTTCCGCGAAATCGCCAATATCATCGCCGATCGCCTACTTAGCCCAGACAGCGATACCGTTCAAGCTGATTGTATTGCTAGAGTTCAAACTCTATGCGATCGCTTCCCTCTCTATCCTGAACTTGAGTATCCGACAATTAGTTCTAAAGAACCTGCTCTAGCAGTCTAATTTTAAAGAGAAAGGGTCGCTTTGCGACCCTTTCTCTTTTGATATGAATGATGCCTAGGAGAGCTTATATGTTGCATATTGGCTAAGGGGAAAAATGTCGAAAGTATTGTGATTGGCTTTCGGAGAAGGGTTTCGCGTGAGGTGATCTCTGAGGCGATTCAGGTTTTGACAATCCATTTTCTTGAGGGTCTTCCTATTTTGAGTGCAGCATGATTGTCTTTCTTATTTCTATTCTCCATAATGCGTTCTTGCA
>CAIJEA010000338.1 GCA_903819605.1 uncultured cyanobacterium
GGCGCGAAGCGCCGCATCTCTCTTTTGGGTTTTATGTCCCGATACACTTGGCGTTAGCTATAACTGTAGCGTAAATATCATTTGGCGCTTTACAAAAGAGGCAATCCCTTGCCTTCTTTGCAAGGAGTTTTTTTGAGAATACTCTTAGGATTTGCACCTATAAACCAGAAGACCTGCTCCTATTCCTAGTAGCCTAAACTTCGTCTAGTTGGAGGGAACTGGTTCTTCTACACGATCCTTCAGATTATCCTGGTACATATGAATCATATTAATCCAACCGACTTAATTGAGCATCTACAGTGGCGATATGCAACAAAAAAGTTTGATGCTACTAAGACAATCGCTCCTGCTATCTGGACTGCATTAGAAGACACTTTGGTGTTGACTCCCTCTTCTTACGGACTCCAACCATGGAAATTTCTGGTCATCACCAACAAACAGCTCCGAGAACAACTCCAGCCCCTCTCTTGGAATCAAGCCCAAGTCACCGACTGTTCTCACTTTGTTGTGTTTACGATTAAAAAGAATCTGACGGCGGATCATATCGATCGCTTTATAGCCCGCACTGCTAAGGTACGCGGGATTACCGAAGAGTCGATCGCAGGCTTCCGCAAGATTATGGTAGATAATGTGGTCTATGGAAGTCTCAGTTTGACTGTGAATGAATGGGCTGCCCGACAAGTCTATATTTCCCTCGGCAACTTTATGACTAGTGCTGCGATGTTGGGAGTTGATACCTGTCCTATGGAAGGGCTGGAACCAGCCAACTACGATAAACTCTTGGGATTGTCTGAAAAGGGCTTTGCTACGGTGGTAGCTTGTGCAGCAGGCTATCGTTCTGAGGAGGATAAGTACGAGACTCTTGCTAAAGTTAGATTCCCAAAAGCTGAAGTCTTAGAAAACTTATAGTATCGACCCATTTCTCAATGAGTCTCCTCAACTGATAGCTGGGTGTGGGGATAGTGTCGCACAAGATTATGAATTCGGCGTAAGCCAGATAATGCATGACAAGCTATTTGCTTTTACAGTAAAACTGCTTGTCATCAATTAAATTTCTTACAGGAGAACTGAGCGTGAAATATCGACGATTGGGACATTCTGGCTTATTAGTAAGTGAATTAGCCTTGGGATCTTGGGTGACCTATGGCAATCAAGTGGATGAGAGTGCGGCAATAGAAGCTCTGTCTACTGCTAGAGATGTCGGAGTAAATTTCTTTGACAACGCGGAAGTATACGCTGGCGGCAAATCAGAAACCATCATGGGCAATGCCATCAAGCACCTTGGATGGGAGCGGGAATCCTACATTATTTCTACCAAGTTTTATTGGGGGATTGCAGAAGGTCCGAACCGAAAGAACACGCTCAACCGCAAGTATCTGCACCACGCAATCGATGGTTCTCTCCAACGTTTACAACTGGATTACATAGACTTGGTCTTTTGCCATCGACACGATCCACATACACCGATCGAAGAGACTGTCTGGGCAATGCATGACATGATCCAGCAAGGCAAAGCCCTTTACTGGGGAACTTCCGAATGGTCGGCTGTGGAGATTGTAGAGGCTTGGCATATTGCCGATCGCCATCATCTTCATAAACCAGTGATGGAGCAATCACAGTACAACTTGTTTCACCGTCAGCGCGTGGAGCAGGAATATGCAAGACTCTACGATGATCTGGGCTTGGGGCTGACCACTTGGAGTCCGCTTGCTTCTGGTGTCCTCACTGGCAAATATTCCAATGGGATACCTACTGGGAGCCGTTCCACCTTGCCTGGCTATGCTTGGTTGCAAGAGACAGTTACTAACCCCAATCGGATTGCAGCTACTGAACGGTTGCGACCCATTTGCGATGAACTCGGCTGCACTCTATCGCAATTGGCGATCGCTTGGTGTGCCAGTAATCCAAAAGTCAGTTCGGTGATCACGGGAGCTAGTCATACGGCTCAAGTAGTTGAGAATATGGGAGCGATCGACCTCATTCCTCGGCTCAACGCAGAAGTACTTCAAAGAATTAACAATGCTGTGGGCACTGTCGAAGTTACTCCACTAAAGTAGTTGGGGGTAATGTTTCACATTTGTTGAATCAAGCAGTTTGATAAAAGTGTGAATCCTGATAAGCCTTTTTCACAACCTAACGGTTCTTATTTTCTCCCCAACAAATATGAAACACTACTCTTTAGCTTCATTCGGCGCTGAAACTGCGTTTAATCTCAATTAATGATCAACAGCCGATGCAGAATCTAATTCCCAGCGATCGCGATCGCGCTTTAGGAGCATTTCTTCAGTATCAATGGGAGTGTCATCATCTACCACAATCCCCACTGCTTCCGCCAATTCTTCCGTGTCATTTTGATTGGGAACTGCGGTGCTACCACCAACGGCTTCATCACCATTTACTTCGGCTCGATAGGCATCATTCTCAGCGTCGTCCGCTGAGTCTGCACCTGTTAAAGAATTTGGTTGTGGATTTGTCATATGTTTTCTCCTGTAAATTTAAGAATTTATTGATTTGAGATCGCTACATCTGTTAAGAGATCGATGCGGTTGGACGCTTTATTTGCGCTACGGCTTGAGATTAAGCATGTTTTTGTCTCTGGGGGGAAAGGCACTGATGATGCTCATGCACGATCGTCCACTTGTCATCAGCCTTGCCCAAGCAAACTGTTGCCCGCACACACATTTCAACTTTTGCTCCGTTTATCAATGGTCCACTTGCACGATAGAGATAATGGCAGAAAGCCACTGTTTCACCTGTCATGATGCTCAGATCTCGAATCTCATAGCCGATCAAGTTTTGGAAAGAAGAAAACTACTTTTAAGCACGTTCTCTAACCATATTTGCTCCAACATATTGCAGTGGATTGAGGACATCGAACGCTAGAACATCTAGCGTGTAGTTATACAAAAGCGCGTTGATATCCTTATCATGTTAATGCTTTGACACGCTCATCAATTATGGTACGCATCGCATCTTCATCAGTTCCTTCTTCCTTTATACCTTAAGTTTCTTCACCAAAGTAGACTTCGACTTCCTTAAGCTTGCCTTCCTCAAACCCAAACCACTCTGTATTCCGAAACTTTTTACCTGCTTTAGTTTCACACTCATAACGAACAAAGGCTTCGTTGCCGTTTTCAAGAAGCTTCTCGATTTGAA
>CAIJEA010000339.1 GCA_903819605.1 uncultured cyanobacterium
ACAAACCCGATCGCCTGAAATCTCTGTTAGCGTAAAGTAAGCCTTGCCCAGTTTTCTACCAGTTTTCTAAATAAATTTTATGCTCCTACATTTATCCACATGGCAAGAAGTTGAAGCCTACTTGCAGCGATCGCAGGCGGTGATTATTCCCATCGGTTCTACTGAGCAGCATGGTCCCACGGGATTAATTGGCACGGATTTTATTTGTGCAGAAGCAATCGCTTGTGCTGTTGGTGAAAACGCTGATGCTTTGGTGACTTCGACGCTGACTCTGGGCATGGCAGAGCATCACACGGGTTTTGCTGGCACGATTAGCCTCAAGCCTTCTACGCTGACTTTAGTAATTCATGATGTCGTGCGATCGCTAGCCAAACATGGATTTAAACGCTTCTTCTTTCTCAATGGTCATGGTGGCAATATCGCCGTTCTCAAAACTGCCTTTACCGAGATTTATAACGAACTGCCCGATGTGCGCTGTCGGCTCGGCAACTGGTGGGCGAGTAACGAAATATATAAACTCGTTAAAGAGCTTTATGGCAATCAGGAAGGCTATCACGCTACGCCCAGCGAAATTGCAGTGACGATGTATCTCTATCCCGACGCGATCAAAAAGGCTACACTGAGCGCATCGGTCAATAAAGATAGTCGCATCTATAGCCCCGAAGAATTTCGCAAACGTTATCCTGATGGACGTATGGGGTCAAATCCTGCCCTCGCGACCGTTGAGCATGGGCAACAACTTTTTGAACTTTCTGTCAAGGAACTAATCAGTCAGTACAACGATTTTCTTGCTGAAATTTAAGGTTAAGCAAAATAGCCAGTCTTCGCACTAAATTAACGATTTTGGCTAAAGATTAAGTCATTTGCAGCAAAGCACAAACTCAACAATCGTTGTATGCTGTCATCTTAAACATCAAAAGTACTTGCATTTCTGCATCATGCTTGATCGAGCAACGATAACCGTAGCTATTTCTCTATGTCCCGAAGAGGCTGTTTGCTACTTAGCAAGAGTTTACACAACCTTAGTCGTTTTCAATCCCCCAGAATTTATCAAAACTTCTATTGGCGGTAGAGTATTGATTCATTCCCTTGGCTATCCTGACAATTCCGACTCTGCTCATGCTTGTCGGCAACTTATGGATGAATTTGGTTTTGATACAGACACTTTTCCTGCTCTTGCTATTCAAGGATTGGCAACAATCGCTTCGATATTCCCGTGCGATCGCAATAACTTAGAAGTAGATTTTGAACTAGATCGCCATCTCGATATTGCACCAACTAGTCTTATCGATCTCCAATCAAGGGTAGAAGATAAAGGTCAGGAAGCATGGTTAGTACATTTGAAAGAAACTTATTTTTTGCAAGAGCCAATTTATGATGTCTTACCACCGATGCATATTACTACTGGGGATGTCTGGCTACCACAACATCCGTCGCATCTAGAAGATTTTCGGAATGCCCTCAACCGTGACATTCTCAGCAGCAAGGTTTAAAAACTCCAAAGGCATTGCGGAGCAATGCCTTTGGAGTTTTAGGGAATAGCAAATTAGTGAAAAATTGGATGGTATAGCAGTAGCTAGTTATGTTCCTCCCTTCCCACCCAAAAAATAGGCATTATAAACTGAATAAT
>CAIJEA010000340.1 GCA_903819605.1 uncultured cyanobacterium
GGGATTAACCCAATTGATACAAAACTGCGTAGCCGTGGCACATTTCATCCCGATCGCCTACCATCAATTCTCGGATGTGATGGCGCAGGAATTGTCGAAGCGATCGGCGCAAACGTCACCAAGTTTCAAGTAGGTGATGAGGTCTATTTTTGTAATGGTGGCTTAGGTGGGCATCAGGGAAATTACGCTGAGTTAACCACCATTAATGAAAAATTTGCCGCCCACAAACCAAAATCACTAAGCTTTGAGGAAGCCGCCGCCGCCCCACTTGTGCTGCTCACTGCTTGGGAAGCCCTATACGATCGCGGGCGGTTGGACGCATCAAAAACTAATCAAACTGTCTTGATCCATGCTGGTGCTGGTGGGGTCGGTCATGTAGCGCTTCAGTTAGCCAAACTCCGAAGTGCCAAGGTCTGTACAACGGTCGGTTCCGAAGTCAAAGCTCGATTTACAAGAGGTTTAGGCGCAGATTTACCAATCCTGTACAAGCAAACTGATTTTGTGGAAGCTGCGATCGCTTGGACAGAAGGCAAAGGCGTTAGCTTAGCCTTTGATACGGTCGGTGGCAAATTAATCGAACAGACCTTTCCTGCTGTCCAAATCTATGGCGATCTGGTCACTATTCTTGAGCCACCCGCCGATTTAGGCTGGAAAGTCGCCCGCACCCGCAATCTCCGCTTTAGCTTTGAACTCATGCTCACCCCAATGTTACTTGGACTTCCTGATCTTCAAATCCATCAAGCCCAAATTCTTACAGAATGTGCGGGGCTGTTTGACGAAGGTAAGATCAAAATCCATGTTAGCGAGGTATTTCAACTCGCAGACGCGGCAAAAGCACATCAATTACTTGAGACTGGCTCCATGACAGGCAAAATTGTTCTGACTATCTAAAAAAAAGAAGGTCGGGCAAAGCCCGACCTTCTTTTTTAGCGAAATGTGGCTAACTGAGCCATTTGCTTTTCATTGGTAATGCTCATTACCTGACGTTTCGGATCGATTACAATCCAGCTCTTTTCCTTAAGTTTGTCTAAGACCTTAGTAGTATCTTCAGGACTCACTTCTGAGAGATCGGCAATGTCTTGGATCGGCAAATTGAAAATATCAATGCCTGCATCATTTTTGTTGCCGTAGGTATTTGCCAAACCCGTTAAAACATTTGCAATTCTCACCGCAGGCAATTGTTGACGTAGCTGAGTGCGCTGATTCGTTTTACGTAGCCGACGCACCATTAATTGCAACATACGATGGTGCAACTGGGGATCTTTAAATAAAAACTGAATAAACTTTTGAGCAGGAATACTCAAAACTCGCACTGGCGTAAATGCAACTACATCCGTAGAACGGGGAGATTCATCGAGAATTGCCATTTCTCCAAAAAAGTCCCCATTTCCAAGTACTGCAAGAGTCGTAGCATCCTGAGTTCGCAAAAAACGTACTTTCAACCAACCAGAAAGGATGAAATATACAGCATTGCCCCAAGCATCCTCCATGAGCACAGCTCGTCCCGCAGGATAATCTCGTTCTACTGCTTCAGCGAGTAGCCATTCCAGAGTTTCGGCGCTAGCAGCGTCAAATAATGGAAATAGCTCTTTGAAGATATCCGTTTGCATGGGAATTTTTTAAAAGACTTGGCTTGTAATCAGAGTTAGGCGATCGCAAAGGTTAGCTGCCGTAAAGTACAGTAGCACTAGTCAATTAGACTAAGCACCCATTACTTCATAGCCAGCATCTACATAAATAATTTGCCCAGTTACGGCACTAGATAGATCGCTACCTAAAAAAGTCGCAACATTGCCAACATCATCGGGGGTAACTAAACGACGTAAAGGTGCAGTTTCTTCATAGTGGTGCAACATTTTATGAAAGTCGCCGATCGCCGCCGATGCAAGTGTCCGAATTGGACCTGCGGAAATTGCATTGACCCGAATATTATCAGGTCCCATGTCTGACGCTAAGTAACGTACATTCATCTCTAGTGCTGCCTTAGCGATCCCCATTACATTGTAGTTAGGAACAACTTTTGCGCCACCAATATAGGTAAGGGTAATGACACTACCGCCATCTTTTAGTAGTGGTCTAGCAGCACGACAGAGATGAATTAATGAGTAAGCACTTACATCAAGAGCTAATTGAAATCCTTCACGAGAAATATCGGTAAAATTACCAGATAAGTCTTCTTTGTTAGCGAAAGCAAGACAATGCACCAAAATATCAATCTTTTCCCATTGTTCAGCGACTGAGGCGAAAAGTGAATCTACTTGTGCATCGTCCTGAACGTTGCAGGGCAGCAAAAAGCTAGGTGTCAAAGAATCGGTCAACTCCGCAACTTTACCCTTGTTGCGATCGCGATCGTCTGGCAGATAAGTAATACCTAGCTTTGCGCCAGCTTCATGTAACTTTTGGGCAATACCCCAAGCGATTGAGCGATTGTTGGCAATCCCAGTCACTAGAGCAGTTTTACCGCTCAAATCTAACAAACCAGTCATGTATATGTCCTAACTTGAACCCAGCGTAATTAGAAATAAGCTTACATTAAAAGCCCATACTCGCGCTTGCCGCCAAGGGAGCAAGAGCGCGTTGTAGAAAGCTGAGAGCAAGGAACGCAAGCATCGGCGAAAAATCCATGCCACCTAGAGGTGGAATGATCGAACGAAATAGATTGAGGTAAGGATCGGTGATCTGCCCAAGTGCGGCAAATGGTTGCTTGTACCAGTCAACGTTTGGAAACCAAGTTAGTAACACACGAATAAATAGCAGCCCCAAGTAAATAGAGATAAATGAGCTGACTGTTCCGAGGATGATTGCCATAGGAGGGGATTAGGTTATAGAGCGGCTAGATTAAATATCTACCATCATTCTACTAAATACAGTAGAAATCAGGATTTTTATCATTATTTATCATCAACATTCAAATCACGTAATGACTCAACGGATGTTTGCTTGCGACCATTCTTACCCTCAGCCATTGCTAGTTCTTGACTAACTGAGTCAATTGCCGCATTGAGTTGAGCTATTTTCTTTTCGAGATTACGACGGGCAAATTCATTAGAAGTCTGGGGCTTATCAAGAAGTTGCTCGCCTTCGGACTGGAGATTCAGCGTTTCATCTTCTGGTTCGCTTAGTTTAATTGCAACCAAAGCACCAACTACGCCGCCAATAGCTGCACCGAAGAGAAAGCCTCCCCAAAAATTACCTGAATTATCTGCCATAGGTTTGCCTTAACTATCTCAACAACCTTAAATATCAAGACTTTTGGCACATCATATCATTTTGACTAGCGCTCTAGCATGACACTATTTAGCGGAGAAAAAAGCAAGATTGCCGTTTAGAATCTAGTAACTAATGCTTTTAGGCTTCAATGCAACGGATGTAGGACTTTTAATCCTATTGAGTGCTGTCACAAAGCTTGATAATTTTGTCGAATCTAATAAGTCAGTTAGTTTACCATCTTTATCTTTTTTCATAAAAGCTGAATGGTTTTTAAAACCTTCTTTTAGTAAATCATCTAGTTCGGTACGAGCTACATCGTCGTTAGGATGCTGCGATAGCCAGCTAGTATAGGCATTTAACCCATCATACCAATAAGCATTTTTGGCATAGATCCTAGCTTTAGCTAAATCATTTTTTACAGCAGCGATCGCCTTTAAAACTTCAGGAGCATCATCACGGCGAATCGGTGCAGAGACATTGATTTGAGAATCATCACCAGTAGTAGATTGCGTCTTCAGCCGAATTTGCCAACGTTGTACCTTCCCAGTGAATAATTCAGGATCATTTCCTGACAACGTGAATTTATAGAGTCCAGCCTGAACGATTTTTCCTTCAGCCTCAAAAATTTTTTTTGCTGACGAATCTTCCGTATCACGCAAAATAAAAGTAACTGCAAACGCCCTTTTTGCCTCGTCTATCTTAGGCGAGTCCTTGATATCAGATGAGTCAGAACTAGGTGGAGCAATGTACCAGTAAAATGTGGGTCGAGATGCTAAAGTCTTTGCCCCATCCTCTGGCACAAGTAGTAATATCTCAGGAAGATCTCCTCTTGTCGCCCCACCTGAACTAGCAGATTTTGATAAACCTAAGCCATATTGAGCATTAGCCGAAGGCGTAAATGCAAGCTCACCAATAATAGTAGAGATATATACTGAGCCTAGACATATTCCACTTAGACCGATCGCCATTGCAGTTGAGATCTTATGAGTCTTATTAGATAAAGTCATTTTTATATTTGTAATGCTTCTACTTGTTTTTGATCATTCCCTTAGAAACAACATTACCCAAACAAATCATGATACTTAGCTAATCAAATAAAAGTAGTTGAACCCCAAAACTTAAATTAGGGACGTGCAGTAAAATAAAGAAACGATTTTTTGTGGCGCGGCGGAGCCACGCCACAAAAAGATCTGGTTCTTTATTAAATCGCAGAGCCCTTATTACAGCAACTACCGATCAAATTAATCACAAGAAAAATTTTAAAAGCGTTGCAAAGCAACGCTTTTAAAAATTTTCTTGGTTTGGGTTTAAATGTAAAGCGCTGTAAATTAATTGTGAGATTCAGAGACTTCGGAGCTGTAAATCCCCAAAGAGTTTTGGATAAAAGCTCATCGGTGGCGGACTTTCATTCAAACTGTTTTTTATCATCAGAATTGCTACTTCCTTCGCCGTGAATAATTAGTGGTGCGAGGCTTCGCCGCTTACCACTAATTATTCAACTTATAACATCTATTCTTTTAGTGGGAACGGAGTAATACAATGTCAAGACTAAAGCAAAAAAGCTGTATCTATTTTCTAGGCTCTAATAAAATAGGTGTAGCATTTTTGCTTTCATCAAGTTTTTTGATTAATTCTGTGAGCTTACATGGTTCTTTACTAAAAACCAGATTATTCTTTAACCCAGAATTTAATAATTCCTTACGCTCAATTATTGCTAGTTCGTCTTTTGGGTTTTGCGATAGCCAGCTCGTATAAGCATCGATCGCATCATACCAATATGCATTTTTTGCATAGATTCTTGCTTTTTCTAAATCATTTTTGGCAGCGCCGATCAATTTTGAAACCACTGGATCTTCATCGCGACGGATTGAAGCCTTAATCAAATAGGACTCAGTAGAATCTGGCATATCCAATGTGATTTTCCAGCTTTGCACCTTTCCCTTAACTAGATCTGGAGCAGTTTCTGGCAAAGTAAATTTGTAAAGTCCTGGCTGTACTGCTTGTCCGTCAGCCCGAAAAACCGATGTACCATCGCTGTCACGCAAAGCAAATGAAACTCTGAATGGGTTTTTGCCATCTCCAATTTTAGGCACTGTAGTAGTGTTAGTCGCCTCAGGATTTGATGAAGAAATATACCAGTAAAATGTAGGACGAGAGGCTAAGGTTTTTGCTCCATCTTCGGGAACAAGGGAGAAGTTCTTCTCGCCTGAACCTCTAGTCGCCCCGCCAGAACGCGCCGAACTAGGCAACCCTAGTCCATATTGAGCGTCAGCCGTAGATGCCAATGTTAGTGAACCTGCTAAAGCAGACAGGTATACTGTGCTCAAACATGCTGCACTAAGCGCTATCGCCTTTATTGTTGAAATCCTAGTTGAATTCATATTTGTAATGTAAATCTATTGTCAGTAGTCTTAGTCGAAGAGCAAAACAAACCTACTAGATCTATTATCTATTATGGTTTCAGGTCGCAGAAATACGATAATAAGTTCCCTTGTTCCAATATTTTTATATTTTAAGAATAAGGAGGGCGTTGCACGCCCTCCTTATTCTTCTTTAGATCTTATAGGACAAAAGCAAAACCCA
>CAIJEA010000341.1 GCA_903819605.1 uncultured cyanobacterium
ACAAACTCAAAAAATAGCATTTTCATCTTTTGATTCTAAAAACCTTACTGGGTTTAGTTATTAATTTCTTGAAGTGTTGTCAAATTCTAAGGAATTAGTATTAATTATTCTTATTTGTTTTATTTATCCTTATGTCTGAATCCCCAGAACTACTCTCAAAGCTACAAAAAACGACTGCCGATGTTTTCTATGTGTCTCCACTGATTCGGATTACGTTGCTGCTATTGTATGTTGCCCTGACTTCGCCTTTGCCATTTCTGAGTAACTTTACTCACGCAGCTATTCCTGCCTCATGGTTAAGTGTGGGCTTAGCGATCGGATTTGTATTTTTGTATGGGGCGCTTAGCGATCGAGTGATTCTCGACGATCGAGGCATCAGACTGGAATATCCGAGGTGGTTTCCCACTTTTTTACGCAAAGGTTGGTCATTGTCTTGGCAAGATATCAAAGCTCTCAAACCAAGGATTACAGGACAAGGTGGCATTGTTTACTATTTTGTCAGCAAAGACAGCGATCGGGCTTACTTATTACCGATGCGAGTTGTCGGCTTTGCCAGATTAGTTAAACAAGTGGAAGAACAAACAGGAATTGATACGCGAGATGTTCGTCCTTTAGCTCAACCTTGGATGTATTTGATTTTGCTTGTGTTTACGCTGTTATTGTTGCTAATGGATAGCTGGACAATTTACACCGCCACTACTTTCTAGGGTTTTCATCAGCAGTCCTTAGAGAATATAGTTGCGGCGAGAAGCGCCGCAACTATATCTAAACTTCCAAAGGTCGGTACTGAGCGTGTAATTGGGCATTGAGTATAATTGCTGTGATACTTTCCATGCTGTATTGCATCATCATCGCGATCGCATCATCAAAATGGTTAGGTAGCGAATGGGTTAATGTAATAATCCCAATTGTATCGACCCCATACATCAAAGGAATCGCCAGTGCGGATCGAGCTGTGTATGGTTGATTAGGCAACTGTACCCAGCGATCGTCAGCGATCGCATCATGGATAATCCCAATCTGGCGATGGCGCAAAGCCCAACCTGCTAATCCATCATCTAATACTTTAGAAATTACAGAATCTTTGAGATCCCGAGTTACAGGCCCCCGCGCCAAAATACTTTCCATGATTACTCCATCCTCGTCGATCAAAAAAATACTCCCCTCATCCGCTTCAGTATATTTGGTGAGTGTTTCTAAGGTGTTTTTGAGTGTGGTTTTGAGGATGAGGCTGCCACTTACAGACTGAGCGTAGGAAATTGAATTTTTGAGTAAAGTTGTTTGTAACTGAAGTGCAGCTTGAGCAGCAATCATTAAATTGCGATCTTCTAAATTCTCTTTAAAGGCAAGTACGTTTAAACGATTATGAATCGGCGGTTCTTGTGCGTTGATCGTTTTGGGGTTCATGCGCGATTCCAATTTTCTAATTCAAAAAGTGTAAGCCGATTTTTGGATTTTTGGAGTCCATGGTACTTAAAAGCTGAAAACTGCTAAATTGCATTTTAACAAATTGCCAATTTAGTGCTTGTGTGCTATAAATCTTAGCCTAAATCCCCCAACGAATTGCACCTATGAATGCCACAGTAAATTCCCTAGCGAATCCCACCGCAAATATGACAACAGATCTTCAACAGGAAATCAATTTACTTAAGGTTGAGCTAGAGCAAAAAGATTTGCTAGTACAGCAACTTTCTGAAGAACTCTTTCGTTTGGTGAAGGGGAACACCGCCTTTTTGCCTAATCCTGAAGTGCATGAGCAACATTCTGAGGAAATGCGTTTTTTAGCACAAAAGCTTGCTCTAGTTGAAAATCAGTTAATTGCGACCCAAGTACAAATCCAAGAGCGCGATCGCGAAGCTATCGAGTTACGGGAAACGATCCAAGAGATGAGCGATCGCAATCGGATGCTGGAGCAAGTCGTCCAAGAGCTGCCCAATATCTATCGCGCTAAGTTTGCCGAACGGATCGTTCCCATCAAACAAAAAATCGAAGCTTTACAAAAAGAAAATCGCCAGCTACATATCGAACTACAAAGCCTCAGTTTTCGTCTATCAGGTCGCACACGCCGACCTTCAACTCAACAGCGTCTAGAACTCCCTAGAGTTATGCCTGCTTTAGGTTAAAAACCAAGATGCTTTGCAAAATCTTCTTATAGCGATCTTCTTCATTGCTATAACATCAGAAAAAATCCTTCCTTTCATAAAGTTTATTCCAAATAAAAAACAGAGTCTGTGCTTTGCACAGGCTCTGTTTTTTATCTATTAGTTTTTAAAGCAAGGTTAATTGTCAGACTTATTCTTTATATGCAGTCTTAGTTTGTTAGCCGCAAACAATCCCCCCAGAATTAAAATCCCCCCTGAGGCTTCAAACTCAAATGGAACAGGCGTAACATCAATATTGAAGCTATTGAAAGTGGTAGTCTGCGAAGTAAACGTATTTCCGCTATCTGAGCTAGTTTGATATCCATTAGGCAAAGCACTAAATGTCGCTAAACCACTTGGAGCGGTAGTTGTGTTCTCCCAATTTGCTGAAGTAGTACTTGAAAAAGAGTCTCCAACTACTGCCAGCCAATAATCGGTATTAGGTAAAAAAGTGAAACTCGACGATGATGGCACATTAAACTTCTGCAACAAAGTCAATGCACCTAAACTGTTTGTAGGCGGTGTTAAATCAATATTGTCAGTGTCAGGAAAAGTTGCGCCACCAACACTGCTTGAATAAATCGAAACAATAATACTGTCGGGAGATGGATTAGTTGTGGAGCTATTTGTATACTGCTTAAGCCTTAGCTGCACATAATTGAGAGAGTATGAAGTCGAATTGTTCGGTGTTGTAAATTTAATAAAAGCTACGGTTGATGTAGATCCTCCCACAATATTAGGAGTAGAAGGATCTGTAAACGAAGCGGTCGAATTGCCAATTAAGGATATTGCACTGACGGAATCAGTTACAGCCCCTACAGAAATAGCTGAAGCAGCGATCGCAACAATACTGCTTCTCAGTAAGCTTTGAATATTACTAATACTTGCCGATTTTTTACTGAGAGTAAGCATATGTTTAGCATAATATTTATTAGGCGCTCTTAAAATATCACACAAATTCAAAGCAAAATATATATTTATTCATACAAAAACATAATAAGTTGGTTGGTTAATTAGAAAATTCCACGGCTTTAGCGTAGCCGAGTCGTGGGGGTGTCAAAGTATTAACTTTGTCTGTAGAATTAACTAGCAAGGCTACAGCTTTAGAAGTTTTTTTTAATGATCGCGATGATTGCGCTTGCGATCGTCATACCCAGTTAAAAGTAATTAGAAGTTTTTAAGCATACCTCAAACATAAAAATTTTAAGGAAAGCAAAGTATGAGTACAAGTAACGAAGCGAAAGCTGAAAACATCAAGCCAGAAAACCCCAAATCAGAAGAAAAATCTCCTCGCACCACTAAAGTTAAGACTGAAGAAACAACTGTAAAAACAGGTACAGTAGATATTTCAGCTCTGGCTGTGCATGAAGAATCAAAAAACGTTACAGCAACTGTCGAACAAAAAGGTTCATTAATCGTGACTGAAACTCTTAAGCATTATGGCGATCGCCCCATTGTTGATGGTGGTTTTCGCGCAGTGGAATACTTTAATAGCTCGGGCGAACGTCCGATCGAAGCCAGCAAGCTAGTAGTGAGCAGCTCTTTTACCTCCATGGGTGCTGAGCGTCCGATTACTAGTGGTGGTGTGCACGTAACTGGTACATTCATGTCCTCTGGTGAGCGTCCGATCGTCGAAGATGGGTTCGTGATTGTTGATAAGTTTTATATCGCTGGTGAGCGCCCTGTGGGTTCACAAGGTTTAGTGATTGATGATACCTACTCCCAAATGGGGGGTACAAGACCTGTTGCCTCTAATGCGATCGACAATGCAGGACTCATGGGTTATATCGACTAATTTCTGGATAATTTAAAAAGCAGCACCCATTGGGTGCTGCTTTTTAAATTCTTTGGGTTAAGTAAAGGTGTAAATTCAAAGTGGTGCGATTTTTGCGATTTTTAAGATTCTGATGGATACAAAGCTAACTGCGTTAAAAGATAAGTTGTTTTCAGGTAAAGAGGCAAATCAATTACCTGCGATCGCTGAATTAGTCAATTTCGGGGCAGACTCTGGAGGAGAAGGTTTACAGGTTTTAGATGAATTTATCCAATCCCGCAAAGCAGTTAATACTGAGGCGACTTTGATCGATGGTAAGATCCATCAGACTTTATTACAAAGTAATTTACCTAAGGCAATTGAGTTAGCCCAAATTCATTACCCCAATGGTGTAGTCACGTTACGCTCTGAAAAGGCGATCGACTATCAACAAATTCAGATTTTACTGGCAAAACAAGACTTTGAAGAAGCCGATCGCGTTACTAGCAAAAAACTTTGTGAGGCGGCGGGTGAGGCTGCTTTAGCAAGAGGTTGGCTATATTTCACCGAAGCAAAATCTATCCCAATTAGCGATCTCCAGACAATTAATCAACTTTGGTTAGTTTATTCAGAGGGCAAATTTGGCTTTTCCGTGCAGCGCAAAATCTGGCTGAGTCTAGGCAAGGGTTGGGAAAAGTTTTGGTTAAAGATTGGCTGGAAAAAAGATGGCTCTTTTACCCGTTATCCTAATGAATTTATTTGGAGCCTTGATGCCCCAAGAGGACATTTGCCGCTTTCTAATCAACTAAGGGGCAATAAAACCATGCAAGCAATTTTTTCGCACCCTGCTTGGTAAACCCCAAAAAGAAGACGGTGCAATGTACTACCCTGTTTTTGGTATATCATAGCCAAGTTGGTTTAATCGGCTAATGGCGACGACAAATGCAGAAAAGAGTCCCTTTAAAGCTTCCGATCGCTAATATCCTCAATGTAGCCGCACGCAGCCTAGCCGTAACTGCAATTGGTGGCTATCAAAAATTTATTTCGCCCCACAAAGGATTTTCTTGCGCCCACCGTGTATTGTACGGCTGCGAATCATGTTCGCAATATTTTAAACAGTTGATTGCTGAAGAGGGGATTTTTACAGCGATCGCTAATGCTAAGGGACGTTTTCGAGAATGTCGCGAAGCCAACGAAATTTTAAAAGCGCGTCGAGCTAAATGTAGGGCAAGGAAAAAGTATAGTGCTAGTCGATTAATATCCAGCACTCTAGCTATTGAATCAGGCGATCTAGAAAATCCAGATCTGCCTGAAAATCCTGAGAACCCTGAAGAAACTGAAACCCTTAACAAAAATAGACTTGGTGGTTCGCTATGGGGGCGTAAGAGGCGATCGCAAGCAAATAATGACAATAACGGTGGAGCGAACGATAATTGCAATGATTGTGATTTCTGTGGTGATGGAATTATTGATACTTGCGATTGTGTAGGTGATTCTTTGGGCAATTGTAATAATCCGCTTGAGGGAGTGAATTGTCCCGATCTAAGTTGCCCAGATCTCAACTGTGGAAATGCTGACTGTTTATCAGGAATGGATTGCAGCGGATTAGACTGTGGTGACTGCGGCAATGTGGGCGACTGCGGTGACTGTGGAAGTTGCGGTTAAAGATTCTCAAAACCGAGAAAGGAAAGGTGGCGCGAAGCGCCACCTTTCCTTTCTCGGTTTTATACTGACGTTAGATACAATCAAAAAATTTATGATCGAGCATGATGTATTAATTATTGGCGGTGGGCTATCAGGATCGAGAGCCGCACTATCGGTTGCTCAGAACTATCCAAACCTGAGCGTGGGATTAATCTCTAAGGTGCATCCAATCCGATCGCATTCTGTCGCCGCACAGGGTGGTATTGCCGCCTCCCTCAAAAATGTTGACAATGATGATTGGTTAACCCATGCCTTTGACACGATCAAAGGTTCTGACTATCTCGCCGATCAAAATGCAGTCCAAGTTTTGACTCAATCTGCACCTGAAGTAATTATTGATCTAGAGCATTTAGGGGTATTGTTTTCTCGCGCTGAAGATGGACGCATTGCCCAAAGACCATTCGGAGGACATACCTATAGCCGCGCTTGCTATGCGGCGGACAAAACTGGTCATGCAATTCTGCACGAATTGGTGATGAATCTGCGGCGGTTGGGCGGCACGATTTATCAAGAATGGTATGTCATGCAGTTGATTTATGAAGATGGCATAGATGGAAAAGAAATAAAGGGTGTTGTTGCCTATAGTTTAGAAACTTCGGAGATTGAAGTGTTTCGGGCAAAGGCGGTGTTAATGGCAACGGGGGGCTATGGCAGGGTTTTTAATACTACTTCTAACGATCTAGCCTCAACTGGCGATGGTTTATGCCTGACTGCAAATATTGGCTTACCACTGCAAGATATGGAATTTGTGCAGTTTCATCCTACGGGCTTATACCCAGTCGGCGTGCTGATTTCTGAGGCGGTGCGTGGTGAAGGAGCTTATTTGATTAATGATTTAGGAGATCGCTTTATGGCGAATTACCCGATCAGCAAAAATCGCATGGAACTTTCTCCTCGTGATATTACATCCCGCAATATTGCCTGTGAGATTATGGAAGGCAGGGGCATCAATGGTGGCAACTATGTACATTTAGATGTGCGCCATTTGGGAAGAGATAAAATATTAAGTCGGATTCCCTTTGCCCGTGAAGAAGGCTTGCGTTTAGCGGGTGTAGACTGCATCGATCATCCTCTACCCGTGCGTCCAACTGCCCATTATTCGATGGGCGGCATTCCTACCAATATCGATTGTCAAGTGATAGGTATTGATAGCAAAGCGATCGCTGGTTTTTTTGCCGCAGGTGAAACTGCTTGTCTGTCCGTACATGGTGCAAACCGTCTAGGTGCTAACTCTCTTTTAGAATGTGTAGTTTTTGGAAAGAGGGCAGGCGAAAAACTAGGTGCATATGTGAGCGATCGCTCCATGCCTAAAGTTAATCCGCGCCCCTATATTGCTGATGCCGAAGCTAAGCTAAAGGGAGTGTTATCTAAACAGGGTAAATCCCGCATTGCCGATATTCGTCAACAACTTCAAGACACAATGACCGAGCATTGTGGTATTTTTCGGGATGACCAACGTCTGAAGAATGGGTTGCAAAAACTGCAAACTATTCGCGATCGCTACGAAACCGATTTATTAGTAGACGATCGCAGTTCTGTATTTAATATGGAACTGATGCAGGCGATTGAGTTAAAAAGTTTGTTTACCGTTGGTGAGATTATTATGTCCAGTGCCTTGTCTCGCCAAGAAAGTCGCGGTGCTCATTCGCGCGAAGACTATCCAACCCGCGATGATGCGAATTATCTCAAACATACCCTTGGCTATCTGGAAGATGATAAGGTAAAAACTAGCGATCGCCCAGTTGATATGAGCTTGCAAGCGATTGACCGCGATCGCTTTACCCCCCAAGAGCGCAAATATTAATAACTTGGGTGAACCCGCTCAACTTAATTTAATTTAGATTTATGAGTGAAGATTAACTGTGGCGATCGACGAATTTATAAAGTTGCTTGATCAAGGCGTTAATAGCTGGAATCAATGGAGAGAAAATCATCCTGATATTCGTGGTGTTGATCTCAGTGAAATTCAGCTAGAGGGCGTTAACCTAGCTGGGATCGATCTCAGCATGGCAAATCTGCGTGGAGCGAAACTACGGGAAGTGAATCTAGCTTCGGCAAATTTGCGTGGAGCCGACTTGAGTATGGCAAATCTCAGAGGTATAGATCTTAGTGGGGCAAATCTAAGCTCGGCTCATCTTAGTATGATTTGCCTAAGTGAGGCTAATCTCAAACAGGCTAATTTAAGTGGGGCTGACCTACGCGGATCGAATCTGCGTCTAGCGAATCTCGATCGTGCCGATCTCTCAACCGCTAAGCTCAATATGTCTAGTTTGAATGGCGTAAGCATGATTGGTGCGATTCTCATTGGTGCAAATTTGAGCCGAGCCGAGCTAAGAGAGGCAAATCTTGCAGGTGCTGATTTCAGCCGAGCTAATTTAAGTGAAGCGGACTTATCCCATAGCAATCTCAATGTTGCGGCTTTAGTAGGTACTGATTTGATTGGTGCAACTTTAGTTGATATTGATTTAAGCGAGTCAAATCTCTGTCGGGCTAATTTGATTGGGGCGAATCTCTATCGGGCTAATCTTTGTGGGTGCGATCTCATAGGGGCAGATCTCCGAGGCTCAAATTGCAGCGAAGCTTATTTTATTGGTGCAGATTTAAGCCGTGCCGATCTCAATCGTGCCGAGTTTACTAGTGCTAATCTCAGTAAAACTAATTTTAGTGGGACAAATACTGAAACCACTGATTTTCAAGATGCAATTTTGCCCGACGTTTGGTAATTTACAGCGCTTTGCTCTCCAAACCAATAAAGACTTTAAAAGCCTTGCTTTGCAAGGCTTTTAAAGTCTTTATTGGAGATTACAAGCGCAGAAGTCTATAGCAATTACAAATATGCGGCGGGATCGATTGGTTCGCCATTGGCACGCAACTCAAAATGTAAATGAGGACCAGTGGAAAATCCTGTAGAACCAACTGCGGAAATTGGTTGTCCTTTTTCAACCACATCTCCTTCTTTGACATATAGCTCGCTACAGTGACCGTAAAGTGTAGTCATGCCATTGCCATGGTCGATGATGATTGCATTACCATAGCCACCATACCAGTCGGCATAGATCACTTTGCCGCGAGCGCTAGCATAAACTAAGCTGCCGTAGTCTGCACCAAAGTCAATTCCTGAGTGAAATCGCTCAGTACCAAGAATCGGGTGTATGCGCCAGCCAAAATTGCTAGTTACTGGACCAATTGTGGGATACATCAATTGTCCAGTTCCAGGCGGAAGTACTAGCCCAGAATAAGGCTGAACTCTGGCCAAAATGATTTGTGAAAGGCGGCGTGAATCCTCGGCAAGGCGATCTTCGGCTTGAGTTAAAGCTTGCCGATCGCTTTTGAGGCGATCGATAGTGTTTTGTTGAGCGACAGCTTCCGCTTCAATATTGGCTTTTTGATATTTCAGCTTTTGAGTTAACAGCTCGATCTCATTTCTTTGTGCGACTACTTGATTGCGCTGCTTTTCTACCCGATCGGATTTTTGGGTCAGATCGCCTAGTAGCTTGCGATCGCCATTATAGATGCGTTCAATCTGACGGCGGCGATCGGCGAATTGGTTAAGATCTCGACTGCTTAGTAAAGTTACCCACCATCTTTGTAGTTGTTGTCTCTGCAAATAGCGCAGACGAGCTGAGGTAGCATCTCGCTTCTTATTGAGGTCGTACTCTAGTTCTTGCAGCTTGGTATTGAGTGTTTGTAGTTGATCTTTGGCAAGTTTGATCTTTTTCTCATTGTCTTGGATCTGTGCTTCGGTAACACGCACATTACGTCTTAATGCGTCAAGACGTGACTGTGCTGGCTTCGTGAGTGCGTTAATTTGTTCTTGTTGCTTCTGAATGATTTGACGCTGTTGATCGACAAAGTTTTGATAATTTTGTAATTCTTGTACTGATTCTGCTTGTACTGGGTTAACTTCTCCAATCGCCAAGCAAAACCCAATGGCAATCGCCACAATCGCGACCCCTAGTGATAGGAATCGTTGAACTCTTAACAGTCCAAAAAAATGCTCAAATTTCGGGCGCTTCAGGCAGTTGATTAGCCAGAGCTTGCTAGATATATCTTGCCAATAATGGCGATCGCGCATTCAGTCCACCAAATATCCACAAACTAGGGCAAGATTTTAACCGCATTTTGTCATTAATAAAAGCCTATCTTAAGCTTTGCTGTCGATCTCCCAAGCCTAAAGATAGAAGAAGATAGCGAATCACACTTTTTTTAGAATTAATAATTATTTCTTGTCAATAAGATCTTTAAAATTTTAATTTTTAATAATATTTCTGTATCTTTTAATACTAAAATTTGCATATGTATGGTTGTCATGACATGATGTTGTGAATCACAAATTAGCACTTAAAAAATTGCGTTAATCTTTCCAAA
>CAIJEA010000342.1 GCA_903819605.1 uncultured cyanobacterium
ATCAAACCAATACGGTGAATACTCTAAGATTGTGGAAAGCCGAAGCAGGTGAAGACTTTAATTTCCAAGCCTTTAACTCTGGTGACTATGATGGTGCTGTGGCAACCAAAATCAAATCGGAAACAATTTCTAAAGTTCTCTATCCCAACGACAATACTCCCCAAGGTCGTCAGTTGCGTCTAGAACAGCAATTTTTCTTTGTGTCCTGCTCACTCCAAGATATCATTCGCCGTCACCTCAATAAGTATGGTCGTTTGGACAACCTCGCCGATCATGCCGCAGTCCAGCTAAACGACACTCACCCCGCAATTAGCATTGCTGAGATGATGCGCCTACTTGTAGATGAACATCAAATGTTCTGGGATGAAGCATGGCGGATCACACAGAACACCTTTGCTTACACTAACCACACTCTCATGCCCGAAGCCTTAGAGAGATGGGGCGTTCCTCTGTTTGAAAGTCTATTGCCAAGGCATTTAGAAATTATTTACGAAATCAATCATCGCTTCATGCAAGATGTGCAAACTTGGTTTCCTGAGGATGAAGAGTTGCTCTCGCGTCTATCGATTATCGAGGAAGGCGGCGGGAAAAAAGTACGCATGGCAAATCTTGCTACGATTGGTAGTCATGCGGTCAATGGCGTTGCCGCATTGCATACAGAATTGCTCAAGCAAGATGTTTTGAAAGATTTCTATAAACTTTGGCCAGAAAAGTTTAATAACAAAACCAATGGAGTTACCCCTCGACGTTGGGTATTACTCGCCAACCCTGCATTATCGGGATTGATTACCGAAAAAATCGGTGACACTTGGCTTAAGCATCTTGATGAACTCCGTAAACTTGAAGCCTTTGTTGACGATCGAGATTTTCGCGATCGCTGGCGGCAGATCAAACGATCCAACAAGCAAGCGCTTGCTGATTACATCATGGCTCACAATAGCGTAGAAGTTGATGTTAATTCGATTTTTGATATTCAAGTTAAACGCATCCATGAGTACAAACGTCAACATCTTGACCTGTTGCACATCATCGGACTTTATCTACGGATCAAGCAAAATCCAAACATCAACATTACTCCACGTACCTTTATCTTTGGCGGTAAAGCGGCACCTGGATATTTTATGGCAAAGCTCATCATCAAGGCGATTAACGCTGTAGCTGATGTGGTTAACCGCGATCCAGATGTCCAAGGACGAATTAAGGTTGTTTTCTTAGCAAATTTCAGCGCTTCGCTCGGACAATTGATTTATCCTGCCGCCGATCTATCAGAACAAATCTCTACTGCTGGTAAAGAAGCTTCGGGTACTGGCAATATGAAATTTACGATGAATGGAGCCTTGACGATTGGAACTCTTGATGGAGCTAACATCGAGATTCGTGAAGAAGTTGGTGATGATAACTTCTTCCTTTTCGGACTAACGGCGGCGGAAGTCGAACAGAAGAAGGCTGAAGGCTACAATCCTCAATCCTATTACGAGAGCAATGAAGAGCTTCGCAATGTTCTCGATCGCCTCGGTATGGGATATTTCTCTCCTGGTGACAAGGACTTGTTTAAGCCTTTAGTGGATTCACTGATGTATCACGATGACTATATGTTATTGGCTGATTATCAAGCCTATTCAGATTGCCAAGCTGAAGTCAGCGCAGCATATCAAGATGTTGAGAAATGGACAACTATGAGTATTCTCAACGTTGCACGTTCTGGAAAATTTTCTTCCGATCGCACAATTAAGGAATACTGTGATGAGATCTGGAATGTTAAGCCAGTTAAGGTAGATTTAGAACCATACGATCCTGCAAATGCAACTCTCAATGTCGGTGGCTAATCCTTAAAAACTAAAACAAGAAAGGCTCGCTTAGCGAGCCCTTCTTGTTTTATAGCGGTTTTCAAATGAGTGCATTCACTCTAGCGGTTGCCAGTTATGTTATGACAAAAGCAAAACCCA
>CAIJEA010000343.1 GCA_903819605.1 uncultured cyanobacterium
GGCGGCGCGAAGCGCCGCCTACCCTAACCTCTAAGATCAAGCAAAAAGACCTTGCCATTGGCAAGGTCTTTTTGTTTCGGAATACTTTAGGATCTTTAGGTCACAGTCAACTGCTGGAAGGATCTCAGGTTTACTAGAAAATTAAGCTAGCGAACTAGAGATAATTAACTAAATACCTTACAGAACAGCTCCAGCACACAGCTCGGAAACCTGAAGACCCATACGTTTACCGTTACTACTATCTGATTGCATGGGCATCACCTCCTGTTATCTAAATGTTTAATATCAAAAGTGGTTCGATGTCAGACATCGAAGGTTTATTCAACCTAAAAGCTAATATAGCCGACAAATCAGGATTTGACAATACGTACAGATAATCTCTCTACAGCAAATTGTTTGCTAGTCATACTAATTCTAAATTATATCTATAGCCAAGTAAGTTAAGGCATAAAGCCAGAAGATAGTTGCGGGGCGAAGTGCCGCAACTATCTTCTGGGCTTTTCTTTTGTCCTAACATAACTGGAAATCCAAAGGAGAATTGCAGCGTTTCGGTTCACAATGTCGGGTCGCTCACCCTTATCAATTTCTCTATCTCCTTATATGCATATTAAAGACAATATATTGGTTAAAATTTCTATAAAAGACAACTTCTAAGCAAAATATTGTAGTTTACTAAACTCCTACCATCTTCTTATTAGTCTCTGGTTTTGTACCATTGGAAGCGATCGCCTCTCCCTCAATGAAAGAACGCAGCATCCATGATATCTGTTCATGCTGCTCAATCAAACCAGTAAGAAAGTCTGCGGTTCCATCATCTTTAAACTTGTTGCTACATTGATCTATATGTTCGCGCAAATTCCGCACAATCTGTTCGTGATCATCCAACAATTGCGATACCATACCCGTTGCTGTTGGAATCTTGCCAGCATGTTCTTTGAGAGAACAGATTGCAAGAAATCCTTCCATTGTCCCTACAGGATATCCGCCCAATGTTCTGACTCGCTCAGCAATGACATCAACATTGAGCGTGAGTGCTTCATAATGTTCCTGCCATAGCTTATGTAAGGTCATAAATTGTGGTCCAACAACATCCCAATGGTATTTCTTGGTCTTGACCAATAACAGATAGCTATCTGCCAAATCTTGGTTGAGCAAATCGATCACACCTTGGCGCTGTGTTTCGTTTAGTCCAATATTGATTGTCTTCATAGGTAAAACTCTTGGAATTATAGTAATGGTTAGATAGAATCAGATTTATGTAAAGGGAAAAGTAAGTACCTCGACAGAATTAAAAAAACAGAGCAAAACCTGCGCCGCCCGCTGCACGGGCGGCACAGGTTTTTAGGTTTTATATTTAATTTCGTCTAGCTACTTAGAGGCAATTCACGAATTGCCTCCCACAGTAAAATATCTTCAGGGCTAGATATCTTCAGGGTTAGGTATCTTCGGAGCTAATGTTCAATAACAGCCCAAAACTGAGACGGTATACGTATTTCCGATCGCATTGAGTCCACCAATAAAGATGTTGACTTGAAATGGGTCTCGACGAGATTGAGGTACACCAACCACTCTCAAGGGTTGCCCAAATTTAACTGCTACATTGTCTTTTTTATAAGACCTACTTGAGCTATTATCTCTATACTTCAGGTTTAGCTCTACATCATAGTTCGCACTGTTCTCAGGGACAATTGTCGCTACATATCGACTGAACGAGCGATCGCTAGGTACAGCAAAATCAGTGTTCCAATTGTTACTAGTCACAAGGGTGCTAAATGGAGAAACAGTTTTCTTTACACTCGTACCATCTGCTCCAACTACATTGAGATCGATGCAGGTTTCCGCTTGAGCAGGGGATGTCAATGACAAGCCTAAAAGTAAAGCAGCAATCCCTATATATCTTAGCCCTACAGGATATGGAAACATATAAACTCCTTAGATTATGTATAGTCGTTTTCCAATGAGCCTGTGCTTATTGGAAAATCACAAATCAATCTCAGCCATAGCGATTTACAAATGAGCACGTACTCATTTGTAAACAAAAAATTAATCCCAGTATGGGTTTTTGGTTTTCATTTTGCCTACGGCAAAATGAAAACTGCTATAGGTAATTATGGTTTTAACAAAACTGCTTGTAGCTTGGCTTCATCCTCATTGGATAGAGAAGTTTTAAGCACTTTACCCTCAAATCTGCTTAGATCTTTCAGCACCTTATCAGCAGTAGCCTGTCTGACTAGGACAAAAATAGCAGAGGTTCCAGGCTCAATAGTTTTACCAACATCTTTGATGAAATTGTCATCAATACCGATGTCTGTAAATGCACCAGAAATCGCTCCAGCTAATGAACCAACAGCCCAACCCAAAAGTGGATTGAAAAAGATAAAACCAAATAATATTCCCCAAAATCCTCCGCTTAAGGCTCCATCAATAGCAAGTTCTTGAGTCTGTTTAATCCTTACCTTGCCTGCCTTGTTTCTGATCACGATCGCCGCGTCTTCTAAATCAATCAAATGCTCCTGTTGAAGCTTGCGAAGATTTAATATAACTTCATCAGCAGTAAACTCATCTTTGAATCCAACTGCAATTAAACTACTCATTTTTTATTCCTAATTAATCTGGTCAACAACTTTATCAATCGCGAAGAGTTTCCACGGATTTGTAAGAGGAGAAGTAGCTTCCTCTGATTCTTTAACTGTCTTTAATAATGCAAATTATAAAATGCCCCAAAAATGCAGAATGCCTTGATGGGCATATAATTCTATTGCGATCGCTGATACAAAGCCAATCATCGCAAGTCGCCCATTCCAAAGTTCTGCTTGAGGAGTGAATCCTGAGATCCAAGCATTACGATTAAGAATATCTGCGACTCCAGTCTGTGGTGTGTTAGGCTGCATAAGTAGTTCTCCAAAAATCAAAATCCATTTAGTCTCGTAACTTCCTATAGAATGACATGCTTGTGGTGGAAATCATGTTGCAGAACAGATAAAAACGTATACTTTGCATGAATACTTCTTAAATGTTAATCGTAGAGATTTCATTTTGTCGGAGAAAATAGTACTACACGCGCAAAATTTAAAATTTATATCCAATTCCAACCAAAATATCCAGATTAGTATTATTTAGACAAGTCAAATTTGCCGCTAAATTGATTGTAAAACTAGATGATAGGGGGATAAGAACACCTGCTTTAATCATCGGTCAACAATACTATTAGAAACAATATTGACTGCACTCCAGCACCTACAGTGATTTGCACTCAAACATAAACCACAGAAAGAAGCTCTTCAACCTACAGCTTTCTTAGCTCAAGAAACAATGGAATATTCTCCATCCATTAGTCATTCTCCGCAGTTAAACATTCAATATCTTGATAATTTGATAATGGGAGATTAGAATTAAAGTAGTTTAAGAATATAACTCTAAAAATGAAGCTTAATGAAGTTGTGCCATGGGGCAGATCATTGGAAGAATATAAATTGATGTTTGATCTGTCAGATGTAGATTTAACCAAAAAAATTCTTGGTTGTGGCGATGGACCAGCCAGCTTTAATGCAGAAATGACAAAACAGGGATATTCCGTAATATCCATCGATCCAGTTTATCAATTTTCTGCTGAGCAGATTAAGCAACGAGTTCAGGATACATATCAGCCAGTTATTTCGCAAGTTAAACAAAATTCAGATCGCTATATTTGGAATAAATTTAGCAATCCTGATGAACTTGGTCAGGCTCGTCTTATGGTAATGGAAAATTTCTTGTCAGATTATGAAACTGGGAAGAATTCGGGACGGTATCTATCCCATTCATTACCAAATTTAAAATTTTCTGATAATCAATTTGAATTATGCTTGTGCTCTCATTTACTATTTTTATATTCTGAACAGCTATCTCTAGAGTTTCATATAGCTTCAATTCTTGAACTCTTACGGACTTCTAGAGAGATCAGGATTTTTCCATTACTTAAACTTAATTGTGAACCATCTCCTTATGTTGACTTAGTTATACAGGATTTGTCTAGAAAAAGTTTTACCGTGCAGATTCAAACTGTTGCTTACGAATTCCAAAAAGGTGGTAATCAAATGTTAAAAATTAGTAATCAGGTAAGGGACTCGGAGTAAGCTTGGACTTATATCCTCCATGTATCTATCGCGATAGATTCCCTAAGTTATAACGGTTTTCAAATGAGTGCGTACTCATTTGAAAACCAAAAAATTAATCCCAGTATGGGTTTTGAGTTTTCATTTTGCCGTAGGCAAAATGAAAACCGCTATACTACGAAATATGACAAATATAACTGGAACTTGGATTGGGACTTACTGGCAACAAGGTAACCCAACACGCTTTGAGGCAACATTCATCCAGAGCGGTAACGCCCTCTGCGGCAATATATTAGATGATAGTTATTTAGGTGAGGCAACACTGCAAGGTGAAGTAATAGGTCGCAGTATTAGATTTGTCAAAAAGTACATATCCACTTCTAAAAATCGTGGATCAGTTAACTACAACGGCACCATCTCAGAAGATGGAAACTACATGCAAGGAAAATGGGATTTTTTTGGAATATTTGGTTTTCAGTCTTGGGAAGCTCATCGTAAAGAGGAAAATCTTGAAACTGAGTTTAAAAGATACATAGTAGAAGCTTTACCAGTTGGGGCTAACAAATTTGGGAAACTCTCAACAAACTGAAAAATAGATGCTTTATACAGTAAGTAATTTAAAGATAAGGTATAGCAATCCTAAATGATTCATGAGAAACAGAATCTTATAACAAGGGGCTTAAGCCCCTTGCCTTTCTCACAAA
>CAIJEA010000344.1 GCA_903819605.1 uncultured cyanobacterium
CAAGTTTAACAGCCATTGATTTGGGAAACCCAGAAACCGCATCTACGAACCAGTCACTATCTTAACGCTTGAGCGTCTTGGTTAGAGTTTTAGTTAGAAACAATTCAGGAAACTTGCTCTAAGTAGTTAGTTGCAATTAAATATAAAGCCCCAAAACCCGATCTGCCCGTTGTGCGGTCGGCACGGGTTTTGATCTGTTTTTTTAATTTTGCCGAGGTACTGACAAAGCGGAGCGCAATCACAAATTCCCCAGCGATCGCATACACTAGAAACAAATCTTCATGCTTGTTTTACTTAAAAACTCTAGTTAAACCTTTAACTTCGCTGCGAATGCCAGACCATACTCATATCCACGTTAGAGGTGCTAGACAGCACAATCTTAAAAATGTTGACCTGACGATTCCACGCGATCGCCTGATTGTGTTTACAGGGGTGTCTGGTTCTGGCAAATCATCGCTTGCCTTTGACACAATTTTTGCTGAGGGTCAGCGGCGCTATGTCGAATCGCTGAGTGCCTATGCGCGTCAGTTTTTGGGACAGGTTGATAAACCCGATGTAGACTACATCGAAGGTTTGAGTCCCGCAATTTCGATCGATCAAAAGTCCACTTCTCATAATCCGCGATCGACGGTTGGCACGGTTACTGAGATTTATGATTATTTGCGCTTGCTCTATGGTCGAGCAGGTTCGCCACACTGTCCGATCTGCGATCGCAATATTGCACCCCAGACGATCGATCGGATGGTGGACTCGATCATGGAGCTAAGCGATCGCACTCGCTTTCAGTTACTCGCACCTGTCATTCGTGGCAAAAAGGGAACTCATAAAAAATTATTAGCTAGTCTTGCCTCAGAAGGTTTTGGGCGAGTTCGGATTGACGGTGAAGTGCGTGAACTCAGCGACAATATCGAACTTGATAAAAATAAACTCCACGATATTGAAATCGTCGTTGATCGCCTCATTCGCAAAGATGATATTCAAGAACGTCTGACCGATTCTCTAGCAACTTGTTTAAAACGTGCCGAAGGGATTGCGATGGTCGAGATTCTCGATCAAAAAGCTCCCGATCAGGAGAATATCAGCAATCTACTAACATTCTCTGAAAACTTTGCCTGTCCTGAACATGGCGCAGTGATGGAAGAGCTATCGCCGCGTATGTTTTCTTTTAATTCACCCTATGGTGCTTGTCCTGCCTGTCATGGACTGGGTAGTGTTAAAACTTTCAATCCCGAACTGCTAGTTCCCGATGTGTCTTTACCAGTCTATGCCGCGATCGCGCCTTGGGCAGACAAAACCCATACCTATTACATTTCTCTGCTATCTAGCGTTGGCGAATATGCAGGGTTTGAGATTACTACACCTTGGGAAAATCTTTCTCAAGCGCAGATTGACATTATTCTCTATGGCACAACGGAAAAGATCTTAATTAAACCCGACTCGCTTTATCGCGATCGCAGTGAAGGGTATTACAAACGCTATGAAGGGGCGATCGCCATTCTCGAACAGCAGTACAAAGAAGCAGGAGAATCGCAAAAGCAGAAGCTAGAAAACTATCTGATCGAGCAATCATGCTCTGTATGCGAAGGTGCGAGACTAAAGCCAGAATCTCTTGCCGTTCGCATTGGAGGCTATAACATTATCGATTTTGTGTCGGTTCCACTTGGCACTTGCCTTAACCGCTTAAAAGAACTGGATCTAGATAGTCGCACTCGTCAAATCGCCGATCGCGTTTTGCAAGAAATCTTAGCGAGACTGCAATTTTTGCTGGATGTGGGTCTAGATTATCTCACCCTCGATCGCTCTACGATGTCTCTCTCAGGAGGCGAAGCCCAGCGTATTCGCCTCGCCACACAGATCGGTTCGGGGTTAACAGGCGTACTTTACGTTCTCGATGAACCGAGTATTGGACTGCACCAACGCGATAACTCGCGACTCCTCGCGACTTTAACTAAGCTCCGCGATCTAGGCAATACACTGATCGTCGTGGAGCATGATGAAGAGACTATTCGTGCTGCCGACTATCTTGTGGATATTGGTCCTGGAGCTGGCGTACATGGTGGCAGGATCGTCGCACAGGGAAGCGTTAAGGATATTGAGAAGCATCCCGAATCTCTTACAGGCGCATATCTATCCAAACAAAAACAAATTCTTACACCCGCCGAACGGCGTGAAGGCAACGGCAAGTATCTCGAAATCTGCAATGCCTATCTCAATAACCTCAAACATATTAACGTCACAATTCCATTAGGAAAACTTGTATGTATCACAGGCGTCTCGGGTTCGGGCAAATCGACGCTGATCAACGATCTCCTGCATAACTCCCTAGATCATCATTTCTCTCGCAAAGTACCATCTCCTAAGGGAATTGATGAAATCAAGGGACTTAAGGCTCTAGATAAATTCATTGTTATTGACCAATCGCCGATCGGCAGAACGCCGCGCTCCAATCCAGCAACCTACACAGGACTTTTTGATGTCATTCGTGAAACCTTTGCGCTCACTACGGCTGCGAAAACTAGAGGTTATAAAGCAGGACAATTCTCTTTTAATGTCAAGGGTGGACGTTGTGAGGCTTGCTCTGGACAGGGTGTGAATATCATTTCCATGAACTTTCTGCCAGATGTTTACGTGCAATGTGATGTCTGTAAAGGTGCAAGGTATAACCGCGAGACCTTACAAGTGAAGTACAAAGAGAAGACGATCGCTGATGTTCTCGATATGACCATCGAAGAAGCGATGCACTTTTTTGAGAATATTCCTTCGGCACATACGAAATTGGGAATGCTAGTCGATGTTGGTTTAGGCTATGTTCGCCTCGGACAGTCTGCACCAACGCTCTCAGGCGGTGAAGCCCAAAGGGTGAAGCTGGCGACGGAACTTGCCCGTCGTGCTACAGGTAAGACCTTGTATTTAATCGACGAACCGACAACAGGTTTGAGCTTTTACGACGTGCATAAGCTACTAGATGTAATGCAACGCCTTGTCGATAAAGGTAATAGCATTATCACGATTGAGCATAATCTTGATGTGATTCGTTGCTCTGACTGGATTGTCGATCTGGGACCAGAGGGAGGCGATCGCGGTGGTGAGATTATCGCCGAAGGAACGCCCGAACAGGTTGCC
>CAIJEA010000345.1 GCA_903819605.1 uncultured cyanobacterium
TATTGTCAAATCCTCATATTAAAAATTTGATTCAGACTGGCTATGCCAGTCTGAATCAAATTTGGAGTTTAAAACTCGCAATAGCCTTGATCCATTTCAATACGATCTAATACTTTTAAACCGCGTGGATCGCCTAACTTCCGCAATGTGTTTCTAGCATCAGTTTGCACGCTGAGGTCATCGTCATCGAGGGCATAAATGAGCGCGTCCACGGCATCGTGATAAATTTCGTCTTGGTTATTGAATATGTGGCGATTTTGGACGATTAGTTTGCCGAGTGACCATGCACAGTTGCCACGGACAGCCGAGATGGGATCTTTGGTTAAGGTTTCGACTAGAGGTGCGATCGCCTCTGCGTCTCCTAATTGTCCGAGCGCACTGGCTGCCCATAGGCGCACTGCCGTAATGTCGTATTTAAGGGCAGAAATCAGTGGTTGCAATCCTTGTGCGGCGTGACATGTTCCTAAAGCCCAGACGATGCCTTTGCGGACATAGCCATTCCAGTCTTGTTTGAGTTGTTCGATTAATGGCGCGATCGCGCGATCGCTTTTGTTGCGTCCGAGCGCATAGGCAGCACTCACCCTGACTAGGGGACATTCATCTTGGAGTAATTCAATGAGGCGAGGAATAGCTCTTTGATCTTCTAATTCGCAAAATGCTCTGGCAGCTTGCATTCTCTCTAAAATTATCTCTGAATCGAGGAGCGCTAACATCTCATCAGGATCGGGAAGAGGCATTTCCTCTTCGGGTGGCAAATCCAATGGACTCAGTGGAGATGCTTCGATATCTAAGATGGTTAGGTCGTCATTGAGTGTCATGGCGATCGTCATGGCAAAAACTTGGGCTGAGTGCGATGCCCCGATGTGTAGTTGTTATCTTACAGTGCTTTGTCCTGCTTTGTTAACTAGGATCGTAAGGGACGAGGTGAGATTAATTTGGACATGGCGATCGCGTCATAAATTAGGCTCTCTAAGTAATCTCCCAAAGTCAAGCGAGTTTCAGTTGTTTCTGAACTCATGTAGGATTGCTGTAATCCCAAAATATAGTTAACGAGCGTGCAATCTTCTCCTTTAGTCTCAACGGAATCAGAGCATCTATCTATAGCCGATCGCATCGAATCTTTTAAAGCTGGTTTCCTCGGTGCGATCGCAAGTGTTTTTGCATTTTTTGCGATCGCTCTATTGCATCAATTTCTCCAGTATGTTTTGCCGCAAGTCTTACCGCAGATTTTGCTAAGTTCGTCTGGGCAGCTAATTACTAGCTTTGAAATTGGCAGTCCCTTAATTTTGTTAATCAAGCTAGGCATAATTGGCTTTTCAGGGTTTCTATTTGCGATCACCTATCGCTACATTGTGCGGCGCGATCGCAACTCACATCTCAAATCGGGGGCGATTTTGGCGTTTGCCTGTATTCGTGGCTTCGCGACAATCGATCGCGATTTGTCAGCGCTCACTTTACTGCCTCTAATGCAATCAACTTTAGCGATCGCTATTTTGTTGCTGGAAAATATTGCATGGTTAGCGATCGTTCAAAGCATTCTCGAAACTGCAATTCAGCATCAATGGATCGCTGCTTTTGGCTCTGCAAAAGATTGAGAAATTTATGGCTAATCAAATCGTACCCGCAGACTATGACCAGTTATTGCGAGATCTCAAAGATCGTATTCGGCTGGCACAATTTAAAGCTGCGTTGGTGGTAAACCGAGAATTGGTATAGCGGTTTTCATTTTGCCGTAGGCAAAATGAAAACTTAAAACCCTTACTCAGATTGATTTTTTGTTTTCAAAAGAGTACGCACTCATTTGAAAACCGCTATATTACTCTATTGGCAAATTGGGCGAGAAATTTTGCTCCGTCAAGGACAAGAGGGCTGGGGAACGAAGTTATCGCGGTTTTCAGACAATAAGTGTACGAGTTTCTGCTTCAGAAAAACATCCCAAAATATCATTAAGGGATACAGAATCCAAAGCTTGAGCAACTACATTATCTAAAGCTTCACGAGAACGTGGTTTATGCTTACTAATGAATCCTTTCAACTTAGACCACAACAATTCAATCGGGTTAAAATCAGGAGAAAATGTGGTAGTTAGTCAAAAGTTCAGGCAAATTCGGCGGCGCATCTTTAGTGAGTTCTTTCCAACAACCTCCCAAAATCAGTAAGAAGGTAATTAAAGGCGGAACTTGATATTTGCGATAACTTCCCTTGCAATATTCCTGTCTGCTGTAGATATAGGCGAGGTACTTTAACAGGGTTGATTTGCCATAGCCTCCCCATACTCTAATCGCGATTTGTCGTAAGCGATTATCTTCCCTTATTCGTTCTAGTAATTGCCAAATTTGTAGTTGTTCACAGGCTTCAGTGCGATCGCGAAATTCATAACCTCTAGTCATCGAGTCAGCACTCAATTCCAACGGAACAAACACCTCACGCAACAAAGGACTATTCACTGGCAGATCGTCATCTTCGCGCATTCCCACCACATTGTCCTCATGGCAGTCCCACTCTTGACACTTGAGATATTTCTCCGTAAATCCTAGCGATCGCCAAGATGTTGTCACATTTTCGCCAAGTTTTTCTATACCCTGATTTAAAGACTCTCCTAAATCTTTAGATCGCTTTTTATTCCCTTCATGGATTGGTTGAAGCAATGCCGCGCCTAGGATATACCCGCACCAATTACCGCCGAAAAAAATGCTTTCGTAATATCACTATCTTTTATCAGTAGTCATATTGCATGACCTCCACCTCCAGCAATGCCACCAGTCTTGACGATTTTTAAAACAAGATCAGTGATCTTATCTTCGAGAGATAGCTTTGATTTTGATTCTGAGTCATGGTGCTTAGGGAGATCGCATTGTCAGCATTATAAACCCATAATTTTTTAGCTCATAGATTTGCCAAAGTAAGGATAATTCATGAATTGCCCTTACTTTGGCGACATATCTCTAAGCGATAGAAAACTACATCCACTAAATTAAATCCTTCCCAAAAGAACAGGCTCGGTAAATGACCTCTCGGAGCCGCGATCGCAAAGGTCAAATTCTCATATTTGCGCCAAATTTTTGGAGATAATTTTAGATTTAGCCAACGAGGTTTGCGCCATCCGACGCGATCGGCAAACTTCTCATAGATATTTGCAAATTCCCAATAGGTATCCGCTTCATAAATCAATCTACCACCAAGGCTTTTCCAAATTTGGCGTTGAACGCTCCAACCAAAGCGATGATTGCTAGATTTCATCCATGCTTGGTCGATCGCAATCCAAACTTCACAGGCAATATTATCGATATCAGCAGCAGTAAGTTCCGCTATTTTATTTTTATTAGCAAGTTCCAAAACAATTCTATTAGTGAGGAGATCGCCTTCTTGCCATTGCCCTAAACTCAGTAATTCTTGGAGTTGCTTAATTTGAGAATAATAGTTAGGCTGTGGCGTAATAGCACTAACAGAGGGAAGATTTACCAAAGAATGTAAATCTCGCAATACCTCATTCGCCGAACTATAACGATTAGCGATCGCTCTCTCTAATAGAAGATCGAGAATATTGGCTAAATGACTAGAAATAGAGATTTGCAGCTTTTCTCGCCAAATCCAGCGATCGCTAGTGTCATCATACAGATCGAAAGGCGAAATCCCCGTTAATAAATGAATACAAGTCACTCCTAAACTATAGAGATCGCTTTGAGGGACAGCCTTACCTCTGGCTTGTTCGGGAGCTACATATTCCGCACTACCAATTAAAGTCCCTGTGCGATTAGCAGTATCCATAGTAAAAGCTTTAGCTGCGCCAAAATCGACTAATACGAGATTACTTTGAGAAGAATTGGAGATTGGGGATTGGGAATTAGATGTTTTCCTTTTTCCTTTTTCCTTTTTCCTGATAATATTATCGGGTTTGATATCGCGATGAATGACTTGGCGATCGTGGATGAATTGGAGAACTGGAAGAATATCTTCTAGCAATTGATAAATCTGAGCTTCGCTAAAGATTCCCTTACTCTGCAACTCGTTATAGAGATTCTCACCTTCGATCAGTTCTTGCACTAAATACAAACATCCATCTTCTTCAAAATAGGCGATTAATTCAGGAATCTGGGGATGCGAACCGAGGGCTTTTAGTTGAGCCGCTTCACTTTCAAATAGGGCGATCGCCTTCTTCATTAAATTTGGCTCTCGAAACTGTGGCGAAAATTGTTTGATCGCGCAAGGCTGCCCAAAACGTCCTAAATCTCTTGCCCGAAAAGTGCGCCCCATTCCTCCCTGCCCAATTAAGGCGATCGCCTCATATAAGCCTTTAAGTTGCAAATTTTTACCGCAATTCATGCAAAATCTACTCCCTTCAGGATTGTTTGGCTTCTGACAGCTTTGGTTAAGGCAGTAGGGCATATTTCTGATGGCAGATTTACATTTGTTTACATTGAATGTAAATTTTAGTTAATTAATATAAAACTTCTGTAGGAGAGTAATTAATCATGGTAACAACACCAACTAAAGTTTCAGGAATCGATAACGATATTTCCCAAACCGTTAAAAGTGTCGGGCTTAATGTAAATCCTACAGGGGCTGGCACATTTGGTTTTAGCAACTTTGCTGAAACTTGGAATGGACGTATGGCAATGATCGGTTTAGTAGCTGGCTTTGCTAACGAAGTTTTGACTGGCAAAGGTATTCTCGCTCAAGTTGGCATTACTGGGGGCATTAGCGTTTTGTTTGCTCTATTTTTTACAGGTTTTACTGTTGCTACCCTACTCGGCTACTACGCAATCAAAGCAACAAAAGATTAACAAAAGAGTGCTAAGCACCCTTTTCTATAGCATTAGCAAAACCCATAGGAGAGTTGCGGCGCTTCGCGCCGCA
>CAIJEA010000346.1 GCA_903819605.1 uncultured cyanobacterium
AGAACTAAAAAAACACATCAAAACCTGCGCCGACCGCGCAGCGGTCGGCGCAGGTTTTGGGGTTTTATATTTAATTGTGTCTGGCTACTTAGATGCTGAAAATAGTTGCAGCGATGCAAAGCGCCGAATTCCTCAAAATTATTAATTGTTATATTTGCATAATCAAAACCCAAATAAAGACGGCGCTTTGCGCCGTCTTTATTTGGGTTTGCTGTCCTAACTAAAACTAGCAATCCTAAAAGAATATGTTGAGAGGTTTCGATGCTGCTCAGACAACATAGACTTATATCTGAACGGAGTCGAAACCAGATAAATTCATGCATGATTTAGAACTGTCATATAAAGCCAGAAAAATAGAGTATATTTCTTGGCAATTTTCTCTATTTTCTGAATTGTCATGTGTTAAATTATTGCGGGTTTCAAATTCTGATTAATAATTTGAAATCTCTAGTTAGATTTTCTACCCATGCGATATCATGGGCGAAATTTGCCAAAAAACTAGTAAGCTTTTACTTATCTATATGCTTTTATCTAAAAAATAAAGGCTTGTGATAATTTTCTTTTATAGAACCAGCTATCCTGTCAGTAACAGTAATGTCATCACCAAAGGAATTAGCTAATTAATCTATATGTCTATTTACCAAACCAACTGAGGGGTTATCAGCAGTGGCAGCTCACAAGATACTAGTGATTGATGATAGTCGCGTAATCCGTAACATGGTGCGTGACATGCTCCCGCCTGCAAACTTTGAGGTGCTAGAAGCCGCAGACGGCATTAAAGGTCTAGAGATGATTCATCAACAGAAGCCATGGATGATCATGTTAGATTTTTTATTGCCAAAGATGAGTGGCTTTGAGGTTTATGAAACTTTGCAGCAGAGTCCAGAACTGAGCCGTATCCCCCTAGTTTTGATGTCTGGGCGTAAGGAAGAAGTAACTAGTAAGATTGGAGAACCATTTGAAGATAAATACTTTGTATTTATCGAAAAGCCTTTTGAGCAGAAAGAACTGATTACTGCAATCAAAAGAGCGATGGTTTTAGTGCAAAAGCGTCCGCCAATTACAGCAGTTGGGGCTACAACCTCACCTAGAGATGTAGCTACTCCAGAATCAGCAGATGGTACTTTGATTAAACGTATTGAAGAGCTAGAAGCTAAGCAAAAGTTACTTGAACAGCAGATGGCTTCACAGCAAAAGCAATTCCAGCAGCTAGTAGACTTTATCAAGAAAAAAATGAAATAAATCCAAAGATTAATGGCGATCGCATGATCGCCATTAATCTTTGGACAACCCCAAAAAAGGCTCGCTTAGTGAGCCTTTTTACACCGATGGACTAATGGGAATCCGTTTGAGTAAGTGGTATTTACAACCTGCGGCAAGAATATGCACCCGCAAGTTGTGAATTGTTAATGGTGCTGAGCCACTAACCCATAGTTGATTGCTATAGGAAACTTCACCAGGATCGACTACAGTAACGGTTCCGCGTCCTAGAACCCGCATAGTATTGTTTGGCTCAAAGATTGCTACGGTATCTTCATCAATGCCAATCCCAATTTTGTCAGGATGAGCAGCGATAGCTGTCATTAGACGCGCCATGCGGTTGCGATTATGAAAATGCTGATCGACAATAATTTCGGGCAAGATATTTAAGCCAATACCCATATTGACGAGTTCCTTATGCGGCGACTCACCACTACTGCCACCAGAAATCATGTGATAGCCCATGGCTGCTGCACCTGCACTTGTTCCAGCTAAAACAAGACGTTGCTCATCAATGCGCTTGGCGATCGTGATTGCAAAGGGGGTATCAGCGATCAACCCGCATAGACGGAGCTGGTCACCACCTGTCATAAAAATTCCTGTAAACCGATCTACTAGAGCTTCGGCTTCAGGATAGTCATAGAGCGGACGTTCGCGAATGTCTAACACTTCAACGGCACTTGCACCGAGTTCCGTGAAAATATCATGATAAATGCGTCCGATAATATCTGGTTCTCTTGATGCACATGGAATTATGGCAATGCGAGCTTGGGAGCTGCCAGAATTTTCTACAAAGGCTTTGAGAATTTTGCGGTCTTGGACTTTGTCCTCTCCACCACCAATTACCATTACCGCCGACTTAATAATTTGAGTCATGCCCCTATCTATCGCCACATCTTCGTCTAGATTCAGCATATTAGCAGATTGGTCAACAAATTGTTTTAGGCGATCAATTAGGTTATTAATACTTGGACTCAGTTTTTGCTCTTGTTGACTCCCCAATGGTTTGAATTACCTCCATTGATGCTTACATGCCTAGCAGGCTAGACACAGATTGATTGTATAACTTTTATGTGGTTAAAGGCTAGGGTTTCACTAAACCGCCAATAATCACGTTAACTTTTGACACCAACAAAACTATAAAAGAGGCAAGCAGGCTAAGCCTGCTTGCCTCTTTTATAGTTTTGTTAATCATTTTGCCAACATTCATGACTTACTAAATCACAGATGCGATCGCGCAATAGGTATTGATGATCTTCTAATTCTCGTTCGATTTGACACCATTCGCGATCGCGAAAGAAGCGACAAAGTGTATGAATGGGTTGACTACGATTGAGCCGACCACTTTCGAGTAAATGTCTTGCTTCGTCTTGGATAGCGCCGATGGAATAATAAAGTGATTGCAACATAACCAAACTCTCTGTGTAGGTTTTTGCTTAAAAAGTCAATAATCAAGTCAAAGACTTAAATTGATTGAGAAATAAATTTTGTCTGTGTTAGAAAATACAAACTTAGATTATCTTCTCATGGTGTTTTGCCCACTTCATAAAATTAAATGAAACTCAATGGAAAACAATATTTCTTTATTCTCCAAAAATGTTCCTATGTCAACATTTTTGGGAGTTGAGAGAGGCTTCGACTTCGCTCAGCTATCAAATACGTTGGCTGAGCGAAGTCGAAGCCCCATTGTTCTCACAAATGATTTAGGAGTGCCATATTTTTGTGATGTCTAGAAAAAATTTGCAGTATTGCTTAAGTGCAACTTTTTAAACCTTCTGTACGAAGGTTTTTCCAAGTAGTCCCCGTGGGCGTACAAGTAGGACGATGAATAGTAAAGCAAAAGCTACTGCATCTTTGTAGGCAGACTGATCGGATGGTACAAAAGACTCGGCTAGTCCCAGAACCACTCCACCGACGACGGCTCCAGGGATATTACCTAGTCCTCCTAATACGATCACTGCTAGTCCTTTTAAGCCAAAACTAATGCCGAAATAGGGGCCAGCAATGCTGACGCTCGAACCCACTAAAGTTCCTGCTAGTCCACCTAGGAAGCCTGAAACGAAAAAGGTGAGCAGAATGAAAAAGTCGGTATTAATGCCTAAAAGGTTGGCTGTGGTTGCATCTTCGGCTACAGCTTTCATCGCTTTGCCAAGTTTAGTGAAGTTAATGGCATAGGTCAGAATTGATAAAATTATGCCTGATACTCCAAAAATGACAATTTGGACTGTGCGAATAGCGATCGGCTTGTCGATCGTGCCAAAGTTAATTGAGGGTGGTAAATTGCCATAAATATTGGCGGGAAAGTTATAACTCTCTGCACCAACCAAATATTGAATCGTATTTACAATTGCTAAAGCTACGCCCAAACTTGAAACCAATGTTAATAACGGATCGGCGTTGCGATCGCGCAGTGGTCGAAAAGCAAGGCGCTCGATCAGTATACTTACTCCGCCTGCGAGTAAACTGCTGATGAAAATGGCAACAAAAAAAGGTAAATGCAGTCCTTTGGGTAGTGAGAGGTTAGCTAATATGCCGTTAAATCCAAAAGCGCCGCCACAAAGCACGTAGGTAAAATATGCCCCAAGGGTAAATACAGCACCGTGAGCAAAGTTGATAATTCCTAAAATCGAGAATACTAAGGTGTAACCGAGGGCAAAAATAGCGTAAACACTGCCAATCGATAAACCATTTAAAACCTGCTGTAAAACTACCGAAAAGTCCATATGAGTTTTTTAAGTTTTTTAAAAAATATTACACTTGTAGTCACCAGTGTGACGATCGCTACGACAGCCACCCCTGCAATATCAGCGATCGCCACGCTGAATAATCGTCCACAAGCCAAGCAAAATCCACAACAAATTCAGCTCGCATCTAGTGGCACATCTCAACCAATTGAACTGCCTGATACAGGTGCTCAGAATGATGGATGGAGCTGTGGTCCTAATTCAGCGGCGCGGGTGTTGCGCTACTACGGTCATGATGTTGACTATACGGTTGTTAGAGACGCTACTGACAAAAAGCTTTTTTTGCCGCAGCGAATGCGAAATCCTTTTACAAATCAATGGATCGAGTTACGAACTGGTACGCCGCCTCAGACATTGCAGCAAGTAATGCAGCGATGGGAAGGCGATCGCGTCAAGAGATCGCCACAAACTAGTTTTAATAGGTTGATTAGTCTAGTTCGTTCGGGCAAACCTGCGATCGCCTTAGTTCGGGTGGGTAGCTTTTCGATTCCCTATATTGGTTCGATTCCATATTTGCACTGGATTGCCGTAACTGGTGCGGATTCACAGAGTCAACAGATTTATTACACGGATACAAATAGCCAAAACTATTCTCTGTCGTATAAGGATTTTCAGACAAGATGGAATTTAGGTTTAGATAAAGATGTCAGTGGGGCAATCGCTAACGTTCTCAAAAGCAATGGAGTCGAAGCGAGAACAATTGTCTGGGTAGATCGGTAAATATGTCATACTTACAGCAATTATCGATCAAACGAACCATAAGAATATTTTGAAAGCTTTGCTTCGCAAAGCTTTCAAAATATTCTTGGTTTGGATTTGAGCGCAAAGCGCTGTAAATCTCCAATGGAGCTATAAATTCTGTTTGTAATTAATCACAGCTTCACTTAGAGCTACCCATTGAGCGACATCTAGATCCTCGGCTCTTACTTGTGCATTAATTCCCATTGATTCCAAAATGAGAACTAAGCGATCGCGCTCTATTTCTGAGATGAGATTATTGCGTAACATTTTTCGCTTAGTCGCGAAACCGAGCGTGAGCAAACGATCTAAGTACTTTGGATCGCTGGCAGGAGTGATGGGCGGACGCGGAATGATGCGAACTACGGCTGAATTAACCTTTGGTGGTGGATAGAAGGCTTTAGCAGGGACATCGCAGATAAACTGACAATCGGCTAGATATTGGATCTTCACGCTGAGAGCATTGTAGGCTTTGTGCCCAGCTTTGGCGGCGAGGCGATCGCCGATTTCTTTCTGAACTAATAGAACGATTTGTTCAAATTGTTGGATCGGTTCTGAGAGAGTTCCCAATAGTCTTTTGAGAATTTCGCCTGTAATGTTGTATGGGATATTGGCGATAACTTTGTTGGTTTCAGGCGGTAGGGGAATATCAAGAATACTTCCTTCTATTAATTGGAAGTTTTTTTGATGCATGGTTTTACGGAGCTTTTCGCAAAGATCGCGATCGATTTCTACCGCCGTTAGCGACTCAACAAAGGGCAAAAGTAAACGGGTAAGATTTCCTGTGCCAGGACCAATTTCTAAAATGCGATCGCTTGGTTGCAGTTTTCCCGCACGTAGAATTTTGTTAAGAACGTCATCACTCCGTAACCAATGTTGCCCAAATTGTTTGCGGGGACGAATGGTTTTATTGGGGACATAAATTGGTTTATCGGAATTTGTCATTGCGATCGCTAGTTTAAAATGTGGCGGCTAATGGTCTTAGAAACTTTTTCGTAAAACGAGTTACTTACGTTATTATCGCTCTTGATACGATCGCTAAATTATTATCGCTAAGCTCTTAGCGCTAAATGTGCAAAGACAATCTTCCTCGTTTACCATTCGTCATGCCAACTCTAGAGATGTCGGTCATGTTTCAGATATCTTGACCGAGAGTTTTTATCGTAGTTCCGATCGTAAAGTCAATTTTTTGCAGCGTTGCTTTACTGATTGGTTTTACCCATTGTTGCGCTACGGGATTATGCTCGATCTCAGTAGCCGTGTTAGCGAAAAAGCTCCCTGTTATGCTTGTCTGATAGCCACTCATCCAGCTAATAAATCTCAAGCGATCGCTTCGCTCGAAATTTGTATGCGCTATGTACCTATAAAGCCTCACCACAAATTTTGGCTAGGTCACGAAATGCAGCAGCATCCTTACATCTTCAACTTAGCCGTTCATCCCCAATGGCGAAGACGGGGTGTGGCAAAACAACTTTTGCAAGCAGCCGAAAAAACAGTTCAACAATGGGGATTTTCGCGATTACACATGCATGTGCTTGAGGATAATCAACCTGCACGTAATCTTTATGAACGCATGGGCTATCGGTTGTATAGTCAAGAAGGTAGCTTGACTTATTGGCTAATGGGCAGTCCACGAAGATTTTTACTGCAAAAAAAATTAGAAGAAAATTAGATTGGCTGGGTGAGTCATTTGTTGGGGGAAATGTCTCATCAAGTTATAGCTATAAAGCCAGAAGAGAGTGCGCCGCAACTCTCTTCTGGCTTTTGCTTTTGTAGGCTCAGGCTATAACAAAAAAACAAAAACCTGTGGCGCAAGCTGCGCTTGCGCCACAGGATTTTGGGGTTTATATTTAATTACATCCAGATACTTAATTTTGGGATCAAGTTACAATGTTGATGTGCTGAAATAATTTATCAGGAGTACATCTGCCAACTATGACCATCGCAACCGATATCGCTACCCCCCCAGTCCTCAATCTCATTGACAGAGAAAATGACCAGAGCTATCAGATGGCAAAAGCCGCCGCAATCGCGGCTGATGATCGCAAGGGAGAGAATATCGTTTTGCTCGCGATCGGTGAAGTTTCTTCCTTAGCAGAGTATTTTGTAATTGCCACAGGGTTTTCTAAGGCACAGGTACGGGCGATCGCTAATACTGCTGAAGAAGAGATCGAAATAGAGTTTGGACGTAAGCCCAAAAATATTGCAGGAGAGCAAGATGGCAGTTGGATTCTACTCGACTACGGAGATTTGATCGTCCATGCGATGATGGCTCAAGAGCGTGAATATTACGATCTTGAGGCTTTCTGGGGTCATGCTCCAAAGCTGGAAGTAGTGTTACCAGATGCTGAAGTGAAAAATGTAGTTGTAACGGCAATATAAAACAAAAAAACAAAAGCGGCACTTTGTACCGCTTTTGTTTTTTTGTATTATAGCATTGACAGCAAAGACAGGCGATAATTGACAAACCTCGTTTACATTTGGATACATTAGAATTTATGAAGGTTGGCGATCGCGTTCGTGTCAAGGCAGCATTAAGTGTTTTCCATCATCCTGAACACAAAGGCAAAGCTTTTGATATTACAGGTTTTGAAGGAGAGATTGTCCGTATACATAAAGAGTGGCATGGTCGTCCGATCAGTCCTAACTATCCCTATGAAGTTAGGTTTACCCCTAAGTTTGTAACTCATTTGGGCGAACACGAAATAGAATCAACTAGCTAATTTTATTGTTGAAAATAGTCTGTGCCAAGCACAGACTATTTTTCCACAGGAGGCTTACCTATGGGAGTAACGGTTTTCAGTATTGTTTTTGCTCTTTTGAGTGGCACGTATATTTATCGTTCCTTTAAAATTATTAAAGAAGGAGAAGTCGCACTTGTTGAAAGGTTTGGTAAATATCAAAAGACCTTAGAACCTGGGATTAATATAGTCTTACCTATTCTCGATAGCGTCTCCTTGACTAAAAGCACACGCGAGCAGCTATTAGAACTTCCGCCTCAACCCTGCATGACTTCTGATAATGTTAGTGTTAGCGTTAGTGGGTCAATTAATTGGCAAATCAAAGATCTCCAAAAAGCTCGCTATAAAATTGAAAATGTCGATCAGTCTTTAAAAGTATCTCTCTCAACTCAGCTTCAGACTCAAATAGGTCGTCGCGAATTGGATAGTATTATCGGTGGTCAAGAACGTATTAGCGATGATATTTTGAAGGCGATTGCCAGCGATACAAAAGATTGGGGAATTAGTGTTTTTCGGGTCAGACTAGGAGAAATCACAATTCCGCCCTCGGTACTGCTGTCAATGGAAAAGCAAAAAGCAGCCGAAATTGAAAAAAAAGCAATGATTTCGCGAGCAGAGGGGGAGAAAGCATCGGAAATTGCCAAAGCTCAGGCCGAAGCTAGCTCCAATCGCGTGATAGCTGAGTCAGAGCGTCAAGTCCATTTAGAACAAATCGAAGCAATGGCACTTTCAATTGAGCGCATTGCTGAGGCGATCGCCAATCATCCTCACGGTCAAGAGGCGGTGCAGTACCTATTAGCGCAAAAATATTTAGAAATGGGACAGGCGATCGGACAGAGTCCGAGTAGCAAAGTTTTGTTTATGGACCCGCAGTCTATTCCTGGGGCGATTCAATCATTACTTGCGATGTCTGATGGCAAGATCGATGAAGCGATCGCCAAGCAGCCTTTTGGCGCAAGTAGTAATATTCCTCCATTGTTACGCAACTTACCTGAAGTGAAGCCTTTTGACCCACCATCAGATAAAGAAAAAGCTAACCCTACTAATAACTAAAAGCGCCAGTTAAGGTAGCAGTCCGCCTCCACTACCAATACCCAGACGCTCGGCAACGCCAGAGGTGAGAGGTAGCAAAGTAACTAACATCCAAAAAAGTGCGACAACGCCTAAAGCTTCGCGATCGCCATCAAGCTCGGAAATTTCGTTCAGCATCGGACGTTCGAGATCTCGCAACAGAATCAAGATAATACCTCCCCAATAAAGGGCAAGTGGATTGATGACCGTAGCAATTACTAAGAAAATCAGCGTTAATACTGTCGTCCAACTTGCAGTCCTTCGTCCATAAATTGCTTGTACAATTCGCCCACCATCTAACTGACCTGCGGGCATCAAATTTAGTGCGGTAATCGCTGAGCCGAGCCATCCCAAAATTACTAGAGGATGAATTGAGACAAAACTATTGTGTAATGCCTTTCCGAGAAATAGTTTGGCTAAGGTTCCTGCCAATACTGAAGCTTGGAAAATTTGGCTAGGAATATCAATATTGCCCATACCGATCGCTGATAATCGCAACCCTACGAGCAGGGTAATCAAAGACAGTAGACCACTAGCAAGTGCAGGCGCGATCGCAATATCAAATAGAGCCGCCCTTGTTGGTAATGGTGAAAGAATGCGACTGAATGCGCCGAAAGATCCTAACTGAGATGAAGGTAAGAGAAAAGGCAGGCTCAGAATTACTTTGTATTTGCTAGCCATCAGACGCATAGCTAGTTCTCGTAATGCCAAAATTGCTCCAATTCCAAGGGCAAAAGGCAATCCAACTAAATATTCTTGAGGATTCTGCACAATCGGTACGCCTGCAACCTGTGCGCCCAAGTTCAAGGCTGTGTAGCCATTAGCAATAATCAGCACTGCGATTAATATTTTTTGGGGAATCGTATTGTTATCAGCAAAAGCGTTAACTCTGCTTGGTAGCACAATTACTACAGGCTTACGATCCTGACCTTCAACTAAAAATAGGTTGTATTTATCGCCAAGGCGATCGCGTAATGTCTGTGTTAGTCGATCGTGAACTACATCAGGCTCACCGCGCAAGTTCCCTTTAAAAATTGCCCCCTCTTGATAGGGAATAGTTTCGGTAACGTAATAGGTCTCAATTCCGAAAATTCCCTGTATTAGCTTCATATCTTCCGCAGGAACTGCTTGAAAAAGTTTTAGCTGCGTTTTTCCCTGCGACATTGCCAAGGCGATTGGAGTATTAACTGGTGGTGCATTTGATGAAGTATTTGGCAAATTAGCGCGATCGCCACCAGAATCTTCAAGATCTTGTTTCAGTTTTTGCTCGATTGATGATCTTTCAGCCGATATAACCTTTCGCAATTGGTTGCCAACTGCTACATAGGCGATCGTAGAACTAAGGAGTAAAAATAATAGCGTTGTGAAATTGATAAAAACACCAAATACAAACAAACCAAAGTAAACTAGCCAAGGCGACATTAGAGCTACAAATTGTAGCCAAGACAGTAATCCCAGCTTTCCTAACTTGCGGGAACGGAAGTATCCCCAACCCAACAAAGTGAGAGTAAGTACAAATACGGCGATCGGAATAAATGGAGTTGATCTCATAAACATAAATTACAGGAAATTACGGGAATTCTTCAAATCAAGCCACAATTCCCCACATTTTTTTAATGTAGCTATTACCAATTTTGTTAGGGTATAAACAGTCAAAAAGAGTTACGCCGCAAAGCGCCGCAACTCTTTTTGACTGTTTGATTTATCCTTAGCATTATGACAATCTCTATGGTTACTCTGTTTGCTGTGTATCCACTTTAGCGACAAATCGTAATTAAAACCCAGAAAATAAGAGTCAGGGAGATGCACCATCTCTTATTTTCTAGGTTTTATGACAGCACTAAATGTAGTAATATGCGATTATATCCAATCAACGGTAAATACATAGGTTAACTGTGGATTTTAGGAGGTAACTCCGTCGGTTATGTCAAGATAATTTGAGGCAAGTGCAACGTGGGCATTGTTGTAGAAAATGTAAATAAACAGTTTGGCGATTTTTTAGCTCTAGACAATATTAATCTTGAGGTGAAAACTGGCTCACTGGTGGCTCTATTAGGTCCTTCTGGTTCTGGCAAATCTACTCTATTAAGATTGATTGCAGGTTTAGAGGCTCCCGATCAAGGCAAAATTTTTCTCACAGGCAAAGATGCAACCGATCAAGATGTCCGCGATCGCAACATTGGCTTTGTCTTTCAGCATTACGCCCTATTCAAGCATATGACCGTCCGTAAAAATATTAGCTTTGGACTGGAAATTCGCAAACAGTCCAAAGCTAAAATTGCCGATCGCGTTGAAGAATTATTAGAACTGATTCAATTAAAAGGTTTAGGTAATCGTTACCCTTCACAACTTTCGGGAGGACAGCGGCAACGAGTTGCCCTAGCCCGTGCTTTAGCTGTAGAGCCAAGTGTGTTACTTCTCGATGAGCCATTTGGAGCGCTAGATGCTAAAGTTCGCAAAGATTTGCGTGCATGGTTGCGCCGTCTTCATGATGAAGTGCATGTAACTACTGTATTTGTGACTCACGATCAAGAAGAAGCGATGGAAGTATCCGATCAAATCGTAGTTATGAATAAAGGCAAAATCGAGCAAATCGGATCGCCTGCGGAAGTTTACGACAATCCCGCCACGCCATTTGTGATGAGCTTTATTGGTCCCGTGAATGTACTTCCTGCTAGCAGCGATCGCGTAAGTGAATTCCATCAAATTCATAACCACAATAATAGTGAAGATGTTTACATTCGACCTCGCGATATTCTGATCGAGACTGAGGCGACTAGTACTTCTATATCTGCACGCATCACCAGACTGATTCATCTCGGTTGGGAGGTTCAGGCTGAATTAGTGTTGGGAGATGGACAAGTTTTAACCGCCCATATGACTCGTGAACGTTTTGACGAGTTGAAGTTACAACCGCAGCAATATGTTCATATCGAGCCAAGAGATGCAAAGTCATTCCCTCTAGATTATTCAATTTAGATTGCACAGGATTTGTGCAGATACATCTCTGATTTTTTAGGATTATAGCTATAGTCAAGTAAGTTAAGACATATAGCAATTACCGATCAAACGAACCACAAGAAAAAATTTAAAAGCCTTGCTTCGCAAGGCTTTTAAATTTTTTCTTGTGTTGGGGATGATTAACGACCTTGATTTGGCTTTGTAGAAGGAGGGACAGGTGCAGGTATTTCTGGCTGAACTGGTTGTGGTGGCGGCTCAAGGGGAGCAGGCTGCGGCTGAACTGTATCTACATGGGAAGGAGTTGGGTTAGTTGTTACAGGTGGTCTCGGATCGGTTGTTGTGGGAGGGGTTGACTGAGGTGTAGAAGTAGCTGACGGGATTGGTTCGGTGGGTTTCGGGGTGACTGATGGCTCTGGAGTTTTAGCGGCTGTTGGTTCATCAGGCTTGCGATCGGCTGGCTTGTCTCGTTGATCGTTGTTTGCCGCACCAGAAGTATAGGTGACCTTATTAGCCTTATTGACCTCACTAGGTTTACTAGGCAAATCAGAGCGACGGAACTGAATTGTACTAGCTTCCTTGACAGTTGCCGTCACCCCAAATTCAGAGGTGATTTGAGGTAAGCTTGCTAACTGACTACTAAAGCCAAAAATTAGCGAATTATTGGCAATCCTCTTTTCAATACCTTCTTTATCGATACGTTTTGGACTAGTAGCTTTACCATCAGCTTTGATTCTAATTTCCTCACCCTTGCCAATGGTCACGATCTCGGAATTACTCTTTAGCAACACTGTTACAGTGCCATCTAGAGCGATAATATGCCGATCTTCAGAGGCTTTAGGTGGGATTTCTAAGTAAATAGTCCCATCGTAGCTAGAAATCTCGCCAAAAGGAGTGCTGATTTGCGCGGGGGCTTTGCGGTCTTTAGCTGCCCATGCTACCAATCGACCAGAATCGATTTCAACTTGGTTCTCAGGTTTGAGGGTCAAGTTAGAATCACCACCAATGCGGATGATTGCACCACTTCGTAGAGTTAGCTGAGCAGTTGATGAGTCCTCAGTACTAACACTTTCATTGACTTTGAGTGGTACACCAACCGTTGCAGGTCTTGATGCTGAAGAATTGACGTATTTAACCCGCACAGGGTAACTGCGAATTTCACTGATTTCGGCGATCGGCTCTGTTGGGAGAACCTCAGAGCTAAAGGGCTTAGCAGGTTGACCAATCGTACAGCTAGGTAGCGTTATGGCTGTTAAGCACAAGATCAGAAGAGGTACATAACGTACAAAGGAGAGCCTAGAAATTTTAAGTAACTGCCAAAGCTGCATCGTAAATTTTTTGTAGAGTCTACAAAGCCAGTTTTTTCGCTATACTAGGGAGTCTGGTTAAAACCGTAAATCCTAATGTATCTATATTAGGTCTAACATTGATGTTTGACCATAGTTAGCGGCAATTCTACTTATGATTTATGAAAGTTTGCTGTGAGTAAACCTCCATAAATATCAACTTATTTTTAAACGAGCAAGAGTCAAAAGCACATGGCAAAGAGTAATTTGCAGGTCATGCTGACCAAAAATGTCACAAAATTAGGTAAACTTGGCGACTTAGTATCCGTAGCACCTGGTTATGCCCAAAATTTCCTAATACCTCAAGGTTTAGCTATTCGCGCAACTACAGGTGTTGTTAAAGAAGTTGAAAGACGCAAAGAAGTTGAGCGTCAACGTTTGATCGCAATTCGTCAAGAAGCAGAAAGTCGTAAGACCGCTCTTTCAACTATTGGCGGCTTTATTATTAAGAAAAAAGTCGGCGAAGGTAATGCGATTTTCGGTACTGTGACCGATCGCGAAGTGGCTCAATTGATTACCGCTAAGTCGATGTTAGAAATCGATCACCGCGACATTACAATTCCTGAAATTAATCAAACGGGTACTTTTGATGTTTCGATTAAGCTTCATGCTGAAGTTACTGCAACAATCAAAATTCAAGTTATTCCTGAATAATGCTCAAAAAAATAGAGACGGTGCAATGCGCCGTCTCTATTTTTTTGAGCATTAGCGAACATTCGTAGTGGCAATTCATGAATTGCCACTACGAATATTTGCTAATTCGATCGCTAAAGCGATCGCCTCAATTGTGCTAGCGGGATCGGCAATACCTTTGCCCGCGATATCAAAGGCAGTCCCGTGATCGGGCGAAGTCCTAACAAATGGCAATCCAATCGTTGTATTCACAGCGCGATCAAAGGCAAGAAGTTTGACAGGAATTAAGCCTTGGTCGTGGTACATCGCCAGATAGGCATCATAACCAAGCTGCACCCGATCGCGATCGTTCCATGCCTTCGCAGGATTTACCCACATCGTATCGGGCGGGATTGGATTGGTGATTTTTACATTAGGGTGTTGTAGGCGATAACGCTCTATTAAGGGTAGTAACCATGCAATTTCTTCGGTTCCTAGCTGTCCCTGTTCCCCACTGTGGGGATTGATCCCCGCGATCGCTATGCTTGGATTAGTAATTCTAAAATCCTGCAAAAGCGATCGGCGTAATAATTCTAATTTCTGCTCGATCAACTCAGGTGTAAGTTTATTAGTAACTTCGCTCAAAGGTATATGCACTGTCGCAAGTAGAGTCCGCAATACCCAGTCTGTATGTGGAGATCTACAGACAAACAACATCCCAAAGTCATTAACTTGACTGCGTTCAGCAAGTAGCTCAGTTTGTCCTGCATAGTTGTGACCTGCTTGTTTCCAAGCGGACTTGGCGATCGGTGCGGTCACGATCGCATCAAAGTTCCCTTCTAGAGTTTGGGCGATCGCTGTATCAAGGTAAGCGAAACTAGCTGCCCCACTTGTTTGGTTTCCTATACCTAAAGAAATTTCACCCTCTGTAGGAATATCGACAATCTTCAGAAGATCGGGATCGATCAGCGTTAGATTGCCATGAGTCCTTAACAAATAATATGTTTCAAAAATATGGTGACGATTGCCAAAAAACGTGAATTCTGCATTTAGGGATAGCAAATCGCGATCGGTAAAAGCTTTTAGCATAATCTCTGTACCAATCCCTGCGGGATCGCCTATAGTGATTGCTATACGCGGTCTAGAGTTTAGATTAGAGTTTATACTTGGAGTCCGCAGAATGTTCATTAAATTAAAGATAAGGACATTGTCTAGAGAAATTGTACCTTTGATGCCAATGTTGCCTGCGGCTTTACTCGGCAAGCATTAAGTAGCTCCATATAGTTAAAAATCAAAACTAGAGCTTTTGCCACCCAAGTAGCTCCTGATAATTAATTCTCCATAATTTTATTCCACGCGATAAGATCGTAATTCTTTGTTAGCCCTCTTGATCACAACCAACAATGTCTGTTGATATTTCCTTAGAAACACTCTGGAATCAAGTACTTGAACTTCTTGAAAGCCAACTTAGCCGTCCTACTTACGAAGGATGGATCAAGACGGTTGTGGCAGATGAGCTGACAGCAGACCGTCTTACTATTCGTACGCCTTCAGTTTTTGCTAAAAATTGGCTGCATAAATATTATTTTCAAAATATTACGGATGCTGTCACAGAGATCTTGGGATATCCCGTTGAAGTCTATATTGTGGCAGCCCCTAGCGCAGAGCCTCCAAGTGGTCAACCAGAGTTACCTGAAGATGAAAGTAGTCAAGATGGGATGTTAGAAACAGCGATCGCCGCAGAGGCAGTTCATGCAATGGCTTCAGCTATCCCAAGTACGGTAACTGCCCAAAGCGGCTCACCGTCGGAATCCAATAATAATCCCCCTCGCCCGAGCAATCTCAATCATAAGTACAATTTCAATCGCTTTGTGGTTGGCTCGACTAATCGTATGGCTCATGCAGCAGCACTAGCGGTATCTGAGTCTCCAGGTCGTGAGTTTAATCCTTTGTTTTTATGTGGCGGTGTGGGCTTAGGTAAAACCCATTTGATGCAAGCGATCGCCCATTACCGCATTGAAATCGATCCGAAAGCACGAATTGCCTATGTATCGACTGAACAGTTTACTAACGATCTGATTTCGGCAATTCGTAAAGACAGTATGCAAAAGTTTCGTGAACAATATCGCGAGATCGATATGCTGATTGTCGATGACATTCAGTTTATTGAGGGTAAAGAGTATACCCAAGAGGAGTTTTTCCATACTTTTAATACGCTTTATGAGACTGGTAAACAAATCGTTTTAGCCAGCGATCGCCCTCCAGCTCAGATTCCTCGTTTGCAAGAACGTCTTTGCTCGCGTTTCTCGATGGGCTTGATTGCCGATATCCAAGTTCCTGACTTGGAGACACGCATGGCGATTTTACAGAAAAAAGCCGAATACGATAATCTGAAAATTCCTACTGATGTACTGCATTACATTGCCGCCAGCTACACATCTAATATCCGTGAGCTTGAGGGAGCGTTGGTAAGAACCGTAGCCTATATATCGATTTCTGGGCTACCAATGACAGTGGAAAATGTTGCCCCAGTTCTCAATCCGCCCAAAGAGCCAGTAGAAGTTTCTGCCGAGATGGTTTTGAGTGTGGTGACAGAGACGCTGAATATCGATCTTGCCGATCTATTAGGTAATTCACGACGTAGGGAAATTAGCCAAGCGCGTCAGTATGTAATGTATTTGATGCGTCAACATACCAATCTAAGCTTGCCAAAAATTGGTGAAGCTGTAGGTGGCAAAGACCATACAACCGTAATGTATAGTTGCGAAAAAGTTGCTCAGCTACAATCCACCGATGGTGATATTGCTCAACTTTTAAGACAACTTAGCGATCGCATTTATTTCATTGCCCAATCTAAAAATTAAGAGTTTAGTATGAGCGGCGCTTCTTGAGGCAAATCTCTAATATTGTTAGGTATGAAATTCCCTAAATTGCTTATTATCCTTGGCGCGATCGCACTTCCTTTCGCTCTCTTTGCCGTAAAAAAAGCTATGTCTGCTCCTCTTCCAGTCGGATTTCCAGAACCCACTACGAATGGCAATATCGAAGTCAAGCAATATCCTGCCTATCGTTCAGGCACTTACACCTATGAAGGAGATTTTCGAGAAGCAACCAGTGCTTCCTTTAATCCGCTATTTCGCCATATCAGCAGCAACAATATTTCGATGACGGCTCCTGTGGAAGCTCGCTATCCAATTTCAACCATCGATCAACCTGTAAAAGCAGGAAAAGCTAAAGTCTCCTTTTTGTACAATAATAACGCGATCGCTCCGCAGCAAGTTTCGCAAGATATTCAAGTAGAAGACCATGCACCGATGCTAGTTGTCAGTTTAGGAATACAGGGAGCCTATGGCTATGAGAGCTATCAGGAGAATGTCGCGAAATTAAAGCAATGGCTAGAAAGTCATCCTGAATATGAGATTGCAGGAGAGCCAAGAGAATTTCTCTATGATTCGCCCTTTACACCTGCGCCATTAAAACGCCGCGAAGTCCAAATTCCAATTCGCAAACTTTGAAAAAGTCTTAACTTCCCCAAATATAAATGGAGCCATTCTCCATTTTAAAAATCCTAGCACTTGTTCCATTAGCTTCTTCTGCACCTCTTTGCTGATAGACAATACCTCCGCGCTCGTCCGTATATACAAACTCTCTATCAGGTATGGGTCTGAAGTGGTCACTTACTCCATCTTCCCATTTGATATTGACAATCCCTTGATTCATAGAAAAGATACAAGGCATGGATACTTTAGCTTCTCTAGCATCATTTTCAAAATACTTACAATAGGCTCTGCGGCTGTCAGCTTCAGCGGAAAAGGTGATGCCTAATGTGGCGATCGCCGAAATCAACCCAATTACAGTAACCTGAATTTTCATGACTGCTTGATTTATGAAAAACACCTAATAAAAGGACAAAGCTAAATCATAAATTGTTCCATGCCTTTGCTTTTCATCGCTGTAGCCAACCAAAACCCAGAAGAGAGTTGCGGCGC
>CAIJEA010000347.1 GCA_903819605.1 uncultured cyanobacterium
AGTTATATTACTTCGACGATTAACGTATGGAGAACTACCTTCAAAGTCTTCCGCAAAGCGCAAGCCAGAGTGTATTCATTGCCTGCATCCTACTTTCAGTACTTGTGCAAAATAAATTCCCAAACCCGTAAAGTTGCGCCCCTGCGGGGCGCAACTTTACGGGATTGGGTAATTTATTTTGCACAAGTACTGAAAGTAGGATGCAGGCAATGAATACACTCTGGCTTGCGCTTTGCGGAAGACTTTGAAGGTAGTTCTCCATACGTTAATCGTCGAAGTAATATAACTTTCTGCATCCTCATATAAACAAAAAGGAGTTTTGACCATCGTCGAAACTCCTTTTTGAGCTTTTTGTCTAATTATTCACTGGGAAGGGAGTAGATGCAAGCTTATTCGTTTTCATTATTATCGCTAACAGATCTGTAACTATGGGGTAGTTCTGTAACGGCATTTGCGATTACACCTATTAAATTTAGTTTCTGAAGCACAGAGATTGCTTGAGAGAATTCACCACGAGTAACTCGATCAATACGTGCAACTGCAACAACTCCACTACAACAAGAAGATATTTGAATTGTGTCCACTGTGCCAAGAATTGGAGGTGAGTCAATAATTACAAGGTCGTATTCTTGTTCAAAACTAGAGATCAACTTTTGCATCCATTCAGAACTAAGTAGGGTTACTGAGTCGCTAGGAATGGGACCTGATGTAAGAATATCTATAGTTGTATTAGACGACTGAATGACATCCCGACTATCCACACTCCCATTGCTTGCTAACAATGTTGATAGCCCCCTCTCATTTGGTAGATTGAGTTTCTTGTGCAAAGTTGGCGATCGCATATCTGCATCAATTAACAAAACTCGTTTGTGCAAGCGCGCCGCAGTAGTAGCGAGACCAAGAGCAATAGTAGATTTACCCTCATCAGGTAATGCAGAAGTGATTACGATAGAGCGGATATTTGTTTCGTGAGAGTAGCTGTTGAGCTGAATATTTTTATAAATTAGATCTAACGATTCACGGAAAGGCAGCCATTGGACAATCTCAATAGTGAGTGGTGAAACTGAATGACCCTTTAGAAACTGTGGGAGAAAATTAGAGCCTGATTCTTCAGATTGCAGGTATTGAGGAGTCATACCAAGTAAAGCCAGAGAAGATATTTGCTTCTCTAAATCATCATAGGTATGCATAGTATCATCCTGCATATCTCTAATAAAAGCAGCCGCACCGCCTATAAATAAGCCAGCAACAACTCCTAGTAATAGATTTTTTCTCAGATTATCCGCAGCATCTGTAATACCAAGACTTGGCTCTTCAACAACCTGCCAATCAAATCCACCACGAGCGATCTCTAACCTTAATTCTTCACGATTTTTTAATAGTGTTTGTAGCGTGTCCTGCTGAATTTGTAGCTTTGGTTTTAAAGATTCATATTCTCCGAGCAGTTTTGGTAATCGGTTAATCTCAACTCGAAGTGTTTTTTCTTGATCTGCCAGTGAATCAAATCGAGCATTTAAAAGGGTTATTTGTGTCTGGGTTTCAATAATTTGGTTAGCTAAATTTATATCAATTCCGCTTAGTTGATCGCCATTCCATTTAGAAGAAATAGGTAAATTTGCATCTCCTAAAATACTTCTTCTTTCCTCTTCAAGGCTTGCTTGCTGTTGATTAAATTTTAGCTCAAGGGCTTCAACAATTGGATTTGTAGATGGAAACCTAGCCTTTTCACGATTAAGGGCGACTTCTATACTTTGCATCTCAGTGACTAGAGCTTGATAACGTTGTGACTGATTCAATCGGGTGAGTAATACTGCTTCTTGTGAGGACAAATTTAACTTTTGCTGGAGTGATTCTAGCTTAGTGGTTGCCTGTTCATATTCTAGCTTGGTATTACGTTGTTGTTGCTCGATCGCACTCAGAGCTGATGTAACTTCTGTAACTCGTTGATTTGCATCAAATAAATTATTTTTTCGACGAAATTCTTCGATTGAATCAGTTATATCAGAAATACTTTGACGCAATTGAATTACTTGTTCGTCAATACCTGCCAAACCATTTTGTAATCGCTTTTCTTGTTGCTCACGATTGTAATCTGTATAAACTTTCTGAAAAGCTCTGAGAACTTGACGGGTTTTCACTGGATCTATATCAGTGTATTTCACTTCAACGATTTTTGTCGGCTCCTCTTTACTACCCAACATCCCAATTTTTAATGATTGAAGTTCAGCACCATTGATTCCTGGATATTCAGTAGCTAGCATATTTGCCGCTTTTTGAAACAGTGAAGAACTTTGTAATAGATTCAGTTGAGTCGTATAGTCAATCTGGACATTTGAGTCAATAAATGATGACGAGTTAGATTTATAGGTTGATTCAACTAGTAATCTCATTGAGCTTGTATATTTTGGCTTCGTAATAACATTCATAAAAACTGCGATTACCAATCCCAAACTCAAGCCACCTAAAAGCCAAAATCGCCTCCGCACAAGAACTGCGAAAATCTTTCCATAGCCTGGATCCTGTTCTACGATCTCTGATTTATTTGCTTGAGCCGCACTTATATTCATTGTTTTATCCTTTTAGATGCTAACTATCTATAAATCTTGTTATGAACGGGGGATTGATGAGCTGCTTGCTTTGTTGCTTAATATTTCCTCTATTTTTTGATCGATTTTTTTAAAGAAGATTGATTCTGAAAAATTAGAGATCGCATGATCTCGGATTTTTGCATGATCCCAATCACATCCCAGAGCTTTGACAACGGCATTTCGTAGGGATGCAGAAGTCTGTTGCTCGAACAGAATACCCGTTAGTCCCGAGATTTGAGTATCCATTACTCCTCCAGCCCCATAGGCAATTACTGGAGTACCACTAGCATTAGCTTCAATTGGAACAAGTCCATAATCTTCTAGAGCAGCAACAATTACAAATTTTGCCTTTGCCATTAAACTACAACGATCGCGATCGCTAACATGACCTAAGAACTTAATATTTTTATGCGAACGTCCCTGCAAATACTTTGTTTCAGGTCCTTCTCCAGTAATGATTAGTGGTATGTCTAATGTGTTAAAAGCCTCAATAATAATATCAAGACGCTTATAGCTAAGATGTCGCGAGGAAACAAGACAGTAGTCTTCTTTTTGATCTGAAAATGTAAAGCGTTGATCGTCAATTGGATAATTAATAACTACAGCATCTTTTTTGTAAGTGTCTTGAATCCGCTTCGCAACTGTCGTGGAATTCGCTATGTAATAATCGGGAGACTGTGCATAATAGACATCCTGCTGACGCATAATTTTAAAAACCAGCTCAATTAGAGGCTTTAAAAAACTAAACGCACCATATTCTCGCAGGTAAGTATTGGTATCCCACAGAAACCGAGTAATATTGTGGCAAAAACAAATATGAATTGCATCAGATCTTTTTTGCACGCCTTTGGCAAAACTGGCACTACTGCTAAGAATTAGATCGTATTCTTTGAGATTTAAAGAG
>CAIJEA010000348.1 GCA_903819605.1 uncultured cyanobacterium
ATCTGGCAATGCGGAATATTTCTAAGAAATGGACGATGCCCATTCGTGATTGGAAACCTGCACTTAATCGCTTTGCCATCCTCTTTGAGGATCGTCTCCACATCTAGCTTCTAGACTTTACACATTTTACTTGACAGTCTCCAGCAAGGTGATGCTCTTCTCTAAGCCTTGCTTCTTCTCTGAGCCTTATCTCCTCTCTGTGTCTCCACTCTGGAGTATATGGCTGCACGAATGCTACGGGTTGCTGGATAAATACTGGAGGTTGGTAGACTGGTACTGGAACGCCTATACTAAGACTGGTTCCTTGACTGCCAGTGCTAAATGATACATCTGCGGAAGCAGCACTTGGATGAAATGCGATCGCGCCAATGGCTGTGGCACATAGTAATAATATGGTTGAAGCTTTCATAACTTAATACCTAAGAGTAAGTTTGCAACGGTTTAGACAAGCAACCCATGAAAAAATTTTAGACCTAGATTTTCTTTGTCAAAGTGAAATAACATCCAATCTTTGATAAGTTGCATTGTTTCTAGATTGTGCAACCTATCAAAAGATTACTGATATTTACCCACGATGGTGTGCTGCTTTCATTTGTTGCAGTTGAGTGCGTTGATCTGGGGTCAAAACAGCAAGGCTTTGCTCTTTGGAACTCTTGCGAATGTCATGAATTTGGTTCTTCTGATCGGCAGTGAGATTCAGTGATTTCCATACACCTTTATGGCTACCCGATTGTTTTGCGGTAACAAGTTGCGCGCGTTGAGCGTCGGTTAGGACAGCTTGTACTTGCTGTTTGGTGTTGGCATGAATCGTCTTTAGTTGTTGCTTTTGATCGTCGCTCAAATTAAGCTTTTTCCATCCACCTTCACGATGTTTCTGGGTATAGGTTGTGCTGTCTTGATTTGGACTCGATTGTGCGGAAACAATGCTAGGAATGGCGATTACTCCTAAGGTTGTTGATAACATTGCGATGGCAAAAACACGCTTGAGATTGTTAAACATAGTGGAAGTTCCTATTTAGATGTTTAATGATTGCTTACACTAACTTAGACATTGGCTCTGGTTCTTAAGGTTCAATCTTTCTGTCCATCTCATGCTTTCGGGTAGGGGGCTTCACTCTTTACTCTCGTTATAGATATCTCTGTCATAAAAAAGCACCTTAACCGATTGGCTAAGATGCTTGCTATAGCGATTTTCATTTTGCCGTAGGCAAAATGAAAACTCAAAACCCATACTGGGATTGATTTTTTGTTTTTAAATGAGCATGAGCAAGGTAAAACGGAGAGAAAATGCAAACAGTAAAAGCGTATTCACTGGATTTGAGAGAACGAGTAATCGGAGGCTATCAAAAAGGAAAAACCACGATGAAAGCAGTAAGCTATGACATAGGTTTGATGTAAGTCGAAGCTGGGTCAATAATCTGGTGCAAAGACAAAAATAAACAGGGAGTGTGGAGGCAAAACCCCATTGAGGAGGAGCAATAGCCAAAGTCAACTCAACCCATTACCCAAGCCTAGAAGCAATCATTGATGGACAAAACCTAAGTTTGTTTGATACGACCATACTGCGATCGCTTAGGAATTTTATAGCAATTATTTCAAACCACTTCTCTAAGGAACTGCTAGCATTACATGTAACTTTTTCCATTAAAGTTGAGATTCATGAAAATTAAACACGTTATTAACCTTCAAAAAGGGCTGACATCCATATTTGTACTTGGATTGATGGTTGCTTACAACAACTTTACATTAGCTGCTCTTATTTATCTGGCTTTGCATGGTGGATACGGTATTCTTTGGTTACTCAAAGATCGGTTATTTCCTGATAAACAATGGGAACAGGAAGTTCCAGTAGCATCTGGAATGTTTGCTTTTTTTATTATTGGACTTTACTGGATTGCACCATTTATCCTAATCAGTAGTGGTTTGCAACCGTCCAACATTTTGATAGCTTCATCAGTATTAATTAACTTATTAGGTGTATTTCTGCACTTTGGTAGTGACGCTCAAAAGTACTACACGCTCAAATATAAAACAGGTTTGATTACGGAAGGCTTTTTTGCTCGATCGCGCAATCCTAATTATTTAGGAGAAGTCTTGATATACGTTAGTTTTGCGATATTGGCGCAGCATTGGATTCCTTTCTTAATTCTTGGTGCTTTCTTTGCAGGAATGTTTGTTCCCAATATGCTCAAGAAAGATAAATCTCTTTCACGATATCCTGAATTTGAGGCATATAAAGCAAGATCTGGATTGTTGTTACCTAAGCTATTTCTTACAGCACAACCAATTCTCCAAGAGAATTAAGATAAGTCCATACTGCGATCGCTGGATCGGGTAGCGTAACAAATTGAGATCGCTTATGAATTGCTAACTGTTACAAGCCACTGTAAACGTTGACACCAGTTAAGCGTGGAAATGCTGATTTTAATTTTTCCACTAGAACCATATGCGATCGCTGACGGAGTGTTATGCGATCGCGATCGCAATGTTAAATCTGTGTATACATTGGTATGCGTTCTAGTGGAAAATTTAAATCAGCATTTCCACTAGAACCAATGGGATCGGATGCTGTTACAAGATGCGATCGCGTATTGGATCGAGTAGCGTGACATTATTGCTATGGTCAAATTTCCACTAGAACCGCGATCGCTCCCGCAATACAGTTTTCAATCTAGGTTTGGACTGCGATCGCATGGTTGAGGCAAACTATCTATCTCGCTTGATAGCTAAATTAGCTTGCGGGAGGGTACGTTAAAAGCATAGTTTTTGGAGGTGGTTTAGATATGAAAAAGATATTTGTAGCGATCGCTTTGACTTTTATGGCAGTTTCACCTGCTACGGCTCAAACTTATATGGGTAAAGCGTCTACGGGTGAAGCTATCTATTACAATGGAGCAAAGGGTATTTATTGCGGTGCTGAAGCTAGTGAAAAGTGTTGGCGATATCCTGAAACTTTCTATACGATTGGCTCTGATGATGTAATGGCGATCGCCGACTGTAAAGTTGGAGTATTTAAAGAAGTTCGGACAGGATCTAAGCTAGTTGAGCGAAACATGAAACCACAATCCGATGCGATTCAAAAGGTTCTGGACAAAGCTTGCGATTGGTCGGATTATGTGAATTCACAACGCAGCAAATAATTACTAATGCCGAAAATATC
>CAIJEA010000349.1 GCA_903819605.1 uncultured cyanobacterium
GAAATAAACAGTCAAAGATTGCCGAAGAGAAAAGCGAAAAATCAGAATAATATTTGGCATACAAACATTTCATTTTCAGAAATTCCCATAGACGCTCGATCAAATTCAAATTGGGAGAATAGGGAGGCAAATAAAGTGTCGTAGGAAAGGTATATGTACATCAGCCGAAAAAATTAAATGGCAGCATATTCGCTTGATTTACAGCAAAAGATATTAAGTACATGGCAAAATAATGTATATGCAATGTATAAGTTGAATGAGTTGTATCACAACGTCTTGAAGCTTTACGAACCTATATCCATATTTTCCCTATCGCCCACTAAAAGAGAGCTAGAGTAGAGCAACTCAGTTAGAGCGATCGCCAATTATGGAATTAGGATATGCATAAACTAATCCAAGCAATTTTAGATAGCGACGAGAGAAATACTCTACAGCAGCTAGTTGTAAATTTACGCGGCACTAGGAAGCGCTATTTCTTGCGAAATGAAATCCTTCAAGCATTTACGGAGCTTTGCGAACAATTACCACAGCCCATTCAAGCCTATCATAGTTCTTCTTTAAGGCAGTTGATCAACTATATTCACGAACTGATTTTAGATGAGAATTTGGATAATAGCTTAAATGGGAATTTAAAAGAGAAGAGTGTTTGGTTAGTGCTTCGTCCTTGGATTGGTAGCCAACAAGTGTGGAAGCTAACCGCAGATCTCACCAAAGAGACCCAGATGAACGTTCATGAACTACTAAATCTGCGCGATCGCCAAGTTAATCGAGAACAACCACACATTCTCAATATTGACTTTAAACCTTTCTATCAAGGCTCTCCACGCATTAGCGATCCGCGAAATATGGGGCAGGGACTAACGTTTCTTAGCAACTACCTGTGCAACAAGCTAATGAGCGATTTCCCGCACTGGTTAGAGGCTCTGTTTATGGCTCTGCATATACTTGAGCATGACAGAATGCAGCTACTGATCAATGCTCAAATTGAGTCGGGGATCGAACTAGCAAAACAGGTAAAACTCGCTCTAAAACTTTTAAGCGAGATGGATACCGATCTTCCCTATGCAAAAGTTCATCTCGATATGCAAGCACTTGGATTTGAACCAGGGTGGGGAGATACGGTTGGGCGGACTCGCGAAACGATGGAACTACTCAATCATTTACTTGAAAATCCTGAACCTGCGATTTTGGATGCCTTCGTATCACGAGTTCCTGCGATCTTCCGCGTAGTATCTATTTCCATTCATGGCTGGATAGGACAAGAGAGTACGTTGGGACTACCAGAAACCCGCAGCCAAGCTGCATATGTGCTGGAGCAAGCCCACAGTATCGAGAAACAACTCCATATCAATATTCAACAAGCGGGACTGGACTTACTGGATATTCATCCTCAAGTGATCGTTCTCACGCGCTTGATTCCTCATTGTATGGGAACACAATGCGATCTTGCTTGGGAAAAGATTGAAGGTACTGACAATGCTTGGTTTCTGCGCGTGCCCTTTCAAAAATTCAATCCTTCTGTAACTGATCGTTGGATTTCTAAGTCAGAGATTTGGCCCTATATCGAAAGCTTTGCGGTGGATGCAGAAAGGGAATTAATTGCCAAACTAGGCGGCAAACCAAATTTAATCATTGGTCATTACAGCGACGGAAATTTGGTAGCTGCCCTATTAGCGAATCGTCTCAACGCTATTCATTGCCAAATTGCCCATTCTCTAGAAAAACCGAAGCATCTATTCAGTAACCTTTACTGGCAGGATTTAGAACCTCAGTACCACTTTTCATCCCAATTTACGGCTGAGCTTATTGGGATGAATGCGGCTGACTTCATCATCACCTCGTCCTATCAAGAAATTATGGGAACCCCAGAAAGTGTTGGTCAGTATGATTCCTATCAATGCTTTACGATGCCGAATCTGTATCATGTCACTAACGGCATTGACCTTTTTAGTCCGAGGTTCAATCGCGTACCACCTGGAGTGAATGAGCAAGTATTTTTCCCTTATCATCAGATAGAGAATCGCGATCTTGCACAGCGTAACCGTATTCAATCGTTACTCTTTAAACAGGAGGACGTGCATATTTTCGGTCATCTATTCCGACCTGAGCAACGCCCAATCCTTGCTGTGGCAACGATCGCTACGGTTAAGAATCTGACTGGTTTAGTAGAATGTTTTGGGCGTAGTCCAGAGTTGCAGAAAGAATGTAACTTGATTTTAGTCACGGATGCCTTGGAGTTTGGTGATGTCAGCGACTCTGATGCGGCGAAGGAGCTTGCTAAACTGCATACTCTGATTTATCAACAC
>CAIJEA010000350.1 GCA_903819605.1 uncultured cyanobacterium
AATCTGGTTCTTTATTAAATTGTAGAAACCTTAGTTTATGATTCTTAAGAATTGGGCTATAAACTTAATCTAGATTTAATATTTTAAGTCGCGCTGCCCATTATCCTGTTCAGCAACTTCAGCAAATTTAAGGAAAGCATTCCGTAAATGAAAATGAGCATCCGTAAGACATTTCAAAGCTTTATTTTTCAAAATTCTATTTATTTGCTTCCTATTGCGATTTTGTCGCCAACCATAGCGATCGCTACACCAGTCATTGCCCAATCACAGACTACCACACCAACTATTCTCTATGTGAATCCACAAACAGGCAGAGATCAACCCGATCAAGGTACTAGCATTGCTCCTTTCAAGACAATCAACTATGCAATTAGTCGCGCTCAAGCAGACCAACCCACAATTATTCAGTTAGCAAATGGAACTTACAGCAATACAAAGGGTGAGCAGTTCCCGATTCGTCTACGTGCAAATATTAATTTGCGAGGAAATGAAGCGAATAAAGGGAGAAATATTATAATTTTCGGTGGGGGAACCTTGCTAACGGGATCGCGATTTACCCAAAATGTCGCAATTACTCTATCCGATCGCTCAGAATTACGGGGTGTAACTGTAACTAATCCAAATTCTAGAGGTTATGGACTTTGGATTGAAAATGCTAGTCCTGCAATTTCTAATAATACTTTTCTGGATAATCAGCAGGATGGCGCATTAATTACTGGTAAATCAACAGCGATCGTCTCATCCAATCAGTTTTTTCGTAATGGTACTAGTGGACTAGCGATCGAAGGCGATGCGAGTCCTGATATTCGTGGCAATTTATTTCAGCAAACTACCTTTGGTATGAGCATTCGCCAAGATGCGACTCCACAAATTACCGAAAATACGTTTACGCAAAATCAAAATGGAATCTTAATACAATCTAATGCCAAACCAGTTTTACGCGGTAATGCGATTATTAATAATCGTGCTTATGGTTTAACGATTTCTGATATGGCAATGCCAGATTTGGGAAAACCTAACGACGACGGCAACAATACTTTTCATGGTAATGGCACGTTCGATCTGCAAAATGTAAGCCGTAATGCGGTTGCTGCAATCGGCAATCAATTAGACATTAAAAGAGTGAAGGGTAATTTGCAATTGTCGAATGTGCGTAAGCCATCCAATCTATTTGCCAATATTCCTCCTACAAATTCAGCATCGCCAAATATTATTGCAACAAATACTAAAGCATCAAGTACTTTTCCAAATAGTACTTTGCCAAATCGTGATTTGCAAAAAAGCGATCGCTTCGCCAATATCAACCAACAACTCGAACAAAGGATTGCAGCCAGTCAGCCCATGAATCTTGCGCCTAATCTTGATATGCCTCCAGCTTTGGTTAGAACGACTTCTTCCAATCAAATCGATAACTTGAGTAGTAATTTCAATCAGGGAAATCAAGCAAACAATCCTTTTTGGTATGAGCCAGTTACTTCGGTAATTATTAGAATTACGCCGAAGAGTTTGGATTCACCTGTACCAGCTAATACGGAAATTACATCTAGCTTACGACCTGTACGTGCATTTCCACCCAGTGGTGAGCCAGTCAATCAGCCCATCCAAATTGCGCCTTTGTCTAATGTCAGTCTGACTCCGCAAGTGCAGCCCCGCTATCGTGTGGTAGTTCCTGTTTCTTCTCCCAATGCTGTTGCCCAAGTGCGTCAGATTGTCCCTAATTCCTTCGCTTCTCGACTTAATGGATATCTAGTCGTGCAGATAGGAGCCTATAACGATCGGCGGATTGCTGAGGTGCAGGTATCACGCCTCGCACAGCAAGGTCTATCTGCAAGAATTGAAACGATTAGTCCTTAAATAAAATATAGCTAAAACCCAGAACAGAGTTACCGCGCTTCGCGCAGTAACTCTGTTCTGGGTTTTAGTTTCCTTGCTCAAGGAGCAAAATTAGGTGGTAATTTGCAACGGGATATTTGGGCTGGCTGCCAAGTGACATCCCGCATAATCGCATTAGAAAAATCACAATTAACTAATGTGGCATTGAAAAATGAAGCTTTAGTGAGATCTGCATACTGAAATTTTGTGCCTGTAGTTGTTCGATTCGTATTAATTACCAGACGAAATAAATAGAGACTCCCAAAAATTTGTAATGGCTCGATCGCTAAAAATGTTATTAGCGCCGCAAAGCTGTTAAATCTAAACGAACCAGCGATCGCATTAAAAGCACCAGCAACTAATATCTTGGCAAGTGCTGAGCCAAAGAATCCTGCCAAAAATGCCGTAGTTAGAGAAATGGTAATAGCTGCAAAATTTCCTCTTACGCTCGCAACCAAGAAGCTACTAGTGAAGGCAACCGCAAAACTAACTGCAAAGGAAACGATCGCAACAATGGCAACCCAGTAAATCATGTCGCGATTGACAATTGCCATCCCAAAAATAAAGGAAATCGTAAATGTAACCAGCAAAATTGTGGCAATCATCACCGTTCCTGCAAATATTAGCGCCATGACAAACGACGTAAAACTGGCGATCGCCTTTTGGCGTTTACTTTTACCAGCACGAACGTTAGCAAAATTAGCGGATTTGAGTTGAGAGCGACAAAAGTTGCACCCACGAATGTCAGCACCACTAAAGTCAGCGCCAACGAGATTTTTGCCTTTAAAGGAGCGATCGCGCAAATCTTGATTTGCAAAGTTAAGACTTTGACTCATAGCCCCGTTTTATATGCTTTGAGTATGTTGTAGCAGTATTAAGACATAAAATCCAGAAGAGAGTTGCGGCGC
>CAIJEA010000351.1 GCA_903819605.1 uncultured cyanobacterium
TTATTAAATCGCAAAACCCTAAGTTAAATGAGCGTTATACTGAGATTTAAAACGTAAAAGTTATGTTTTAATCATCAGTTCTTTTTCCATGCTTGTCGCCAGTCCTGACCTTATAGCTTTAGCTCGATCGCAGATTATTTTACTAACCCAAAGTTTGGGTGCGGTTGCGAGTGCTATCTATATCACTGAGAATGTGTCAGATGGAATGCCTCCTAATTTAGTGGAAGTAGCGGTATTTCCTGAAGAAGGGGCGATCGCTTTGCCAGACTCTTTTCCAATTTTATCGATGGGTATCGGTGGGTTAGTTCGACAACGTCGTTTTGTGTTGCCATTAATTTATAAGGATACAATTTTAGGCTTTTTGATGACTGGGCGGGACGATCGCGATTGGCTCGAATACGAACAATTGCAAATTCAACAAATTGCGAATACTTTAGCGATCGCCTGTGCTCTAGATCGTCACAATCAATGGTTAGCTGCCAACCAACAACGAAATTACGAACATCAAAGTAATTTTTTGGCTTCACTACTACATCAACTTCGCAATCCCCTCACCGCAATTCGGACTTTTGCTCAGTTACTATCTCGTCGAATTGTTGCCGAAGATCCTAATCAAAAATTTGTTGTGGGTATTTTGCGTGAAACCCAACATATTCAAGATTTAATTAGCGAAGCGGATCGTCCTGCACAACTTTTACTATCTCAAGCCGAAAGTGAAAAAGCATTGCTACCTGCCGCAATGGAAATTGCTCCAATCGATCTAAGTGAAATCTTAGAGGCAATCATCAATTTTGCTAGTGCGATCGCCCAAGAGCGCAATATTCAGTTTTTGGCAAATCTTCCTTCTCATTTACCAAAGGTATTAGGCAATGAATCATCTCTAAGAGAGGCGATCGGTAACTTAGTTGAAAACGCTCTCAAATATACTCCCGAAATGGGTTACGTTCGGCTAGGTGTAGATGTAAAGCCTGACACGATTTATATTTATGTTCAAGATACTGGGGTAGGGATTCCTGATTCTGATTTACCACGGCTGTTTGAACGAAACTTTCGTGGAAGACAAGCAGATGGGAATATATCTGGTACTGGTCTAGGACTAGCGATCGCCAATGAATTAGTCCAAAAAATGGAAGGTAGCATTCATGTCATTAGTCAAGTTGGGAAAGGCAGCACTTTTGCTGTCACCCTAAAGAGAGCAATTTAGATATTGAATCAAAGCTCAAAAAAGAATGGTGGCACTTCATGCCGCCATTCTTTTTTGAGCTTTGATTAATTTGCCTTAATAGGAGATGATGCGCTGTTTAAGTATGTTATATACCAATCACGCCAATCTCTATATCTAGATATAAGGTCGTAGCAATACTCTATAATCAAATGGTAATTATTTATGGTTTGGATCTAGGTGGCACTTAAGTTTAAATTTGCGATCGCCTCCGATTTGCATATCGCATTGCCCCACACAATTTGGCAGCATCCTTCTCGATTTCATCTCGTCGAGTACAGCATTTCCGCGTTTGAAGAAGTGTTGTCTCAACTCGCCAACCTAGATTTAGACTTTTTACTTTTGCCTGGAGATCTCACGCAGCATGGGGAACCTGAAAACCATCAATGGCTATCTGCAAGGCTGTCACAACTTCCCTATCCTGTCTATGTGATTGCAGGGAATCATGATGTACCAAGAGTAGAAACTTTTGACCAATTCACTCCACACTATACCAAATATGGCTTTAAGTCTGGCATTAGTGAACCTTATAAGCTCTATTATGAATGCGAAATATTACCTAATGTTCGTTTGATTGGATTGAACTCCAATCAATTTGATGCGGAAGATAAACAGATTGGATGGATTGATGAAGATCAATTAATATGGTTACAATCGATTCTAGAACGTCAAGATTATGAATTGAACTTAGTGACGATTCATCATAATGTTTTGGAACATATGCATGACCAATCTCATAATGCTCTTGGCAAGCGCTATATGCTCGGTAATGCCGATCACCTGTGCAAAATTTTGCATAATGCAAATGTGAAGTTAGTCTTTACTGGACATCTCCATGTGCAGGATATCGCCTATAGCGATCGCTATGATTTGTATGACATTACTACAGGTTCTCTGGTAAGTTATCCCCATCCCTATCGTGTACTCAATTATATATCTGATGCATCAGGCGATCGCTTAGAAATTGAATCTTTTCGCGTAAAGTCTATTCCCGAACAATCAGATTTACTGCATTTTTCACGAGAATGGATGGGAAGTCATTCTCATCCATTTGTCTTACGATTGCTCACTAATCCTCCGTTAAATTTGTCCCTCCAGATTGCAGAGACACTCACCCCTGCTCTTCGTTATTTTTGGGCTTATATTGCTGATGGAGATACTCAATTCCATTTTCCAACCTTTCCTAAAGTAGCTAAAGAATATTTTGAGGCATTTAGCGATATTCCTCCCAAAGACAACAACGTTACTCTATTTCTCAAGCGATCGCCTACCCTACGATTACCTGAGATTTCTCATAACTGATAGTTTTAGCTATAGCCAAGTAAGTTAAGACTAAAAACCTAGAAGAGAGTTGCGGCGCTTCGTGCCGCAACTCTCTTCTAGGTTTTCTATAGATTTCGGGATTCGTAGGAGATTGCCCTAAAGAGGTCTTTTTACACAAACTATTTAGGATTGTCAATAATTTGTGGAGTATAGGTTTAATGACTGAAATAAAGCCATAGAAAGCAAAGGTGGCACTAATCACCACCTTTGCTTTCTATGGCTTTATATAAGGACTGTAAAAAATGCCATATAATCAACCTTAAGTTAGCATTTTTGATATGACACCTAATCCTTTCCCAAGCCTCAATCGTCGCAAATTTATTGGACTATCTACATTGTTTCTCCTCGGAGCTTGTGGAGCGCAAACAACTCAAACCACAACAGCTTCTGGTAAAAGTAAAATTGTCTTTTGGACAATGCAGCTAAAGCCACAGTATGACAAATACATGTCTGATTTAATTGCTGCTTTTGTGAAGGAAAATCCTACGGCAGAAGTAGAGTGGGTTGACATTCCTTGGGGAGAAATGGAAACTAAAATTTTAAGCTCGGTGGCAGCTAGAACCGCACCTGATGTTGTGAATCTAAATCCTCAATTCGCTTCAAAATTAGCTGAAAAAAAGGCATTAGTAGATTTAGGAGCAACAATATCTGAAGCTGATAAAGCTAGTTACTTCCCAAATATTTGGAAAGCAAATCAACTGGAAAACGTCACCTTTGGATTACCTTGGTATGTTGCTACTGACATCACAATTTACAATCGTTCTCTCTTTGAAAAGGCTGGATTAGATCCAGCTAAGCCACCAACAACCTATGAAGAACTTGCAAAAGTTTCAGAACAGATTAAAGCGAAGACAGGTAAATATGCGTTCTTGCTAACAATGGATGGTGGACAAGTCCTAGAAGCAATGGTACAGATGGGTATGCAATTGCTCGATAATAGTGGCAAAGCAGCTTTCAATAACGCAGTTGGCATTGCTGCTTTTGACTATTGGGTAAACCTATTTGATAAGCAACTGATTCCCCGTGAAATTTTAACTGAGGGACATCGTAAGGCTGTGGAACTCTATCAAGCAGGTGAATTAGCAATTCTATTGACTGGTCCACAGTTTTTGCAGACAGTAGCTCAAAATGCTCCAGAGACTGCCAAAGTCACTGATATTGGCGCTCAAATTACTGGCTCTACAGGTAAAAAGAGTGCAGCAGTAATGAACGTTGCTGTGCCAAATACATCACTAAACCAAGCACTAGCTGTAAAATTTGCACTGTATCTGACCAATGCCGACAATCAGCTTACCTTTACAAAGGTTGAGAATCTTTTACCTTCGACAATTAAGAGTTCTAGCGATCGCTATTTCACTGAAGCTGCCAAAGATGCCCCTCTTATCGATCGCGCTAGAGTAATCAGTGCATCGCAGCTTCCACAATCGGAAGTTTTGATTCCACCTGCTAAAGATATTGAGAAGCTTCGTAAAATTATTTATGAAGAGTTGCAGCTTGCTATGCTCAAAGAGAAGCCAAGTGATAAAGCGATCGCCTCAGCCGCCGAGCGTTGGAATTCGCTTTAGTATCTAAAACCCAAATAGAGGCGGCGCTTCGCGCCGCCTCTATTTGGGTTTTGATTTGCCCTAGCTATCTCTTTCATTGCTATAGTTACTAAAAATGAAGCACCCATTTATTGGGTGCTTCATTTTTTAGTATGCGTCTTGTAACTCGTAAAAGTCTGGCGTGACATAATCCTTTCGCATCGGATAGCCAATCCAGTCTTCAGGCATCAGAATCCGCTTGAGATTGGGATGACCTTCGTAGACGATACCATACATATCGAAGGTTTCGCGCTCTTGCCAATCAGCAGTTTTCCAAATCCAGTAAACAGATGGACAACGCGGATCGGTGCGAGGGAGAAATACCTTGATGCGGACTTCTTCAAGGCGATCGCTTTTAGCAATTCCCTCATCACTGAGCTTAGCGAGATGATACATACTCACCAAACTATCGCCAGCACCAGCATCATAACCACATTGACACATCATGTAGTTGAATCCATAGGCATAGAGCGCAGTTGAGAAAGGTAATAGAAATTGACGCTCAACCTTGAGAATGGGAACACCTTGCTTATCTAATCCCAAAAACTCATGCTCAAAACCATTGCTGGTTAACCATTGAGAAACGGGAGCAGTTACTTCCGTTGTGGCTAAAGCTGCTTCTTGATTTGCTGATTGATTATCTGCCAACGGTTTCTACCTCCTTCTGAGCCATTTGCAACGCAGGTAATGGAATACCAGAATCGACTAACTCCTGCGGTGGAGCCATACGACTAGGCATTTCTAAATATTGTCCAGTCAGGATTGGGCTTACTACCTTCATCTCATGTTTAACCGCATAATAGCGATGAGTGCGATTGAGGTTCGCTCTTTCATTAAATCCTTCAGTCCCAATTTTTTTGCGTAACTTGATGATTGCATCCATGATTGCTTCAGGGCGAGGAGGACAACCAGGAATATACACATCAACAGGAATGAGCTTGTCAACGCCACGAACTGTAGTATAAGAGTCTGTGCTGAACATTCCACCTGTGATCGTGCAAGCGCCCATCGCGATCACATATTTTGGTTCTTGCATTTGCTCATAGAGGCGAACCAAAGCAGGAGCCATCTTCATCGTGACTGTGCCTGCGGTGATGATCAGATCAGCCTGACGAGGGCTAGAACGTGGCAACAAACCAAAGCGATCGAAGTCAAATCTAGAGCCAATCATCGCGGCAAACTCAATAAAGCAACAGCTAGTGCCATAGAGCATCGGCCAAAGGCTAGACATTCTCGACCAGTTATAAAGGTCATTGAGAGTTGTCAAAACGACATTGTTAGATAAGTCTTGGGTGACTTGAGGTGTATTAGCGGGATTGATGAGTCGTTGCGTTTGTTCTTCAATGCTGAAGTCCAGAGCGACGTTTTCGGATTTCATGACCATTCTAAGGCTCCTTTTCTCCAAGCGTAGACTAGACCTAATACAAGAATACTGATAAAAATGAGTGCTTCGACAAAAGCTAGCAAGCCTAGTTTGCTAAATGCGACTGCCCAAGGGTACAAAAATACCGTTTCTACGTCAAAAATAACGAAGGCAAGCGCGAACATATAATAACGAATATTAAACTGTATCCAAGCTCCGCCAATTGGTTCACAGCCAGACTCGTAGGTAGTACGACCTGCGGCTCCTGATTGTTTTGGGCTTAGAAGAGCTGATAATGCTAGTCCCGATAGGGGAACAAGCGTACAAACAATAATGAATACCAGTAAGTATTCGTATCCGCTTAAAACCAAAATTTATTACCTCTTCAAGCTAGCTTGACTAAAATCTAATTTGTTGCGGTCAACTTTGCGATCGCTGCAAATTAGGAGATGCTAAATACATTATATGGGTGCTGTGGTAGATGAAAATTTGTTACAGACTAGAAATTTTTCTATGCATAGGCTTATATACTGGAATAAGGTATCAAATGCTGCCGATCTAAGGCTTTAGAGTTGATTGCAGTTTTTTGATTAACCCATAATTATTCCGTAATTATATTTATATATCCACCATATCCACCTCAGCATATATTTCCATAATCGCTTTTATTGCTGTTTTTACTACTAATTTAAAATCCAAGCTAAGTGGCGCTCTAAGTCACCTAACTTGATTGACACCACTATTTTTATTTAAAAAAAGTTTAGGAGAAACCATGAGTCAAGGTTTGGCAACGCTTTTGCGTGTAGGCACCCAAAAATCTCACTCGGCTGCCGAGAGTACCGATTTTATTAAATGCTTTTTAAAGGGCGTAGTTGACAAGACATCCTATAGCAGACTCGTAGGCAACCTTTACTTTGTTTACAAAGCGATCGAAGAAGAGTTTGAAGTACACAAAAACGATCCTGTTCTCAGCAAACTCTATTACCGCGAGCTATGGCGTGAGAAGAGTCTAGAACTCGATATGCTGTTTTACTTTGGCTCCAACTGGCGCGAAGATTTCAAGCCTACGCCTGCTTGTGAAAAGTACCTTGCACGCATTCGCGAAATCTCGGCTAACGATCCTGTGTTACTAGTAGCTCACGCTTACACTCGCTATATGGGCGATCTGTCAGGCGGACAAATTCTTAAGAAAATCGCTAAAGAGGCGATGGGCTTGCAGGATGAGAATGGTACTGCTTTCTATGAGTTCAATGATATTCGCAATCATGGCGAGTTCAAAAAGCGCTACCGTGAAGCGCTTGACACACTTCCTGTAGATGCAGAAACATCTGAGCGCATCGTTGATGAAGCTAATGCTTCTTTTCACATGAACATGGCGATGTTCCGCGAGCTAGAAGGCAACTGGCTCGTTGCTCTAACTAAGTTCGGTTGGAACTCTTTAGTCACCAAGATCAAGGGTGAACCCAAAAACACTTCTGTACGCCGCGAATCAAATGCAGCAAGCTAAACAAAAATAAAAAGGGAGGGGGCGCAAAGTACCCCCTCCTTTTTTATTGAAAGATTTGTCCGCGTCCTAGCCATAACTCTAGGAGAAGGATCAGAAAACCTAACATGGCTAACCGACCATTCCAAACTTCGGCAGATTGGGTCATCCCCCATTCCCAACGCTCTTGAGGATAGAGCTTGGTATTTTTTTGAGGTTGAATTGTTTCTGAGAAAAGCTTAGGGCGATCGCTTAAAGCCTTCATAACAATATCGGCTAATGCTTGAATAAAAGTTGGATCGGTATCGGGAGCAGGTACTCTTGCAAAAGTCTCAATTCCTGCATGTTCGGCAATTTCGCGATATTCCATATCGATTTCTTCGAGAGTCTCGATATGCTCGGATACAAAACTAATGGGAACTACAACTAATTCTTTTACGCCTTGTTCGGCAAGTTCAGCGATCGCCACATCCGTATAGGGCTGTAACCATTCAACAGGTCCAACACGACTTTGGTAAGCAAGTTTGTAAGGATTGGCGCGTCCAAGTTTTTGCATAATTAGCGCCGCGCAAGTTTCGATTTCCTTTTGATAGGGATCGCCTGCTTCCTCAATATAACTAACAGGCACACCATGGGCGCTGAAGAATACATAGGCTTCACTAGGATTCTTAACTTGATCCAGCTTGGTGGCAATCAGATTTGCCATGGATTGCAAATAGCCCGCATTGTCGTACCAAGAAGGTACAACGGTATATTTGATTTTTTGTAATTCGGGGTCAGCTTGCCAAATGCGATCTAGGAGTCGAAAACTCGAACCTGTAGTACTAATCGAAAACTGAGGATACAAAGGTAAAACTACTAATTCTTCGATCTTGTCTTGTTTTATTTGGGCGATCGCTTCTTCGGTGAAGGGATGCCAATAACGCATCCCAATATAAACTTGGACATCATGACCGTTTTGCTGAAGCTGCGATCGCAAAGCCTGAGCTTGTGCCTCTGTAATACGGCGTAGCGGTGAGCCACCACCAATTTTTTTGTAGTTTTCCTGAGATTTTTTGGATCGCAAGGTTGAAATTAACCAAGCTAAAGGAGCTTGCAACAGTGGGGAGGGCAAGCGAATAATTTCTGGGTCTGCAAACAAGTTATACAAAAA
>CAIJEA010000352.1 GCA_903819605.1 uncultured cyanobacterium
AGCTTCGAGTACTTCTACGCCATTTATTGCCACATCAATGTCATAACCCATCTTTTCAAAAAGTCGATTCGCTAATTTCTGGTTTACAGGGTTATCTTCAGCCAGCAAAATCCTGAGAGGTAGTTTATCCGCTAATTTTGGAACATTGCTAGAACGTATTTTGGGCGGACGATCTTCGTGAGGATGAGTTAATCCTAAGTCTAATAAACGATCTAGTTCCTCAATGGCTGGAACAGAATGACTGGGTAAAAAGTTCTTGTCTGCGGGATAATAGGCGATCGTAAAGGCAAAGGTTGTACCTTCGCCCGACACACTCTCTACCCAAATATCCCCTCCCATCAATCTTGTCAGGTTTTGAGAAATCGCTAAACCTAAACCAGTACCGCCAAATTTGCGTGTAGTCGAGGAATCTATTTGTGAGAAGGGTTTAAATAGTTTATCTAATTTATTAGTGGGAATGCCAATACCTGTGTCTTTAATCGTGAACAGGAGTTGCTCTTCATTATATTTTTTAACGCTTACAACAACTTCACCCACTGATGTAAACTTAATCGAGTTACCCACCAGATTAATCAGAATTTGTTGTAAACGATTAATATCTCCTTCGATAAATTGGGAAACATTAACATCAATCAAATAATATATTTTTAATCCTTTTTCATTAGATTTAGGGATAAACAAACTAAAAACTCTTTCCAGACATTCTCTAAGCTCAAAAGGTTGTACTTCCAAATCAACCTTGCCAGCTTCAATCTTTGAGAAGTCTAAAATATCGTTGATGATCGTTAATAGGGATTCACCACTTGTATTGATGGTTTCTACATATTCACGTTGTTCTGCATCCAGAGGAGTACCCAGCAATAGATTTGTCATACCAATCACGCCATTCATCGGCGTGCGAATCTCATGGCTCATGGTGGCTAAAAATTCCGATTTAATCCGCGCAATCTCTTCGGCTGTCTCCTTTTCTTGTTGCAATTGCAGTCTTAAAATATTAGTTTTTAATAAATCTCGAATTGTGAGGAAGCCAATTTTGACGACCATGTAAACAAACAAAGCACCAAAGAAGAAAATAACTCCTGTCAGAACTAAGATTAACCACTGTATTTTTAGAGGGAATAGTACAATTACTCCCAAGTATCCTAAGAGAAAGAAAATCATCAGCGCTCTGAGGATGTACCAAAGCTTTTGATATTTACTGTCTTTCAGTAAATCTAGAATCCGTTGTGTCTCTTTAATAGAAAGAAACATAACAAATCCGCCAAGGGCGATTAAAATGACAGTAAAAATGTCGATCATTTTCATGTAAAGCTGAGCAGATATTATTATATAGCCTTACTTCTCACAGTCATCATGCGATCGCTTTTTAAGCCTATAATTAAAGCCGCAGCAATATTATCCGTTATGCCTAAGAAATCTTTGCCTAAGCAATCCTTTGAAGAGAGATATCCAAATATCTCTCGTTGGGTGAATAGAGAGAATGGAATAATTGAAATTGGCTGGAGAGATGATGGTTATACCAGTGCGTTTGTTCGTGCTATTGATATTGGTGGAAGCTCTTGGGAAGGTGAGGATGAGTATGATTCGATGGATGATGCGCTTTTAGCTTTGGAAGGTGGTGTGCAGGAGTTGATGAGAG
>CAIJEA010000353.1 GCA_903819605.1 uncultured cyanobacterium
CAAGGGTTTCAGACTTTTAGTTGCACATCGCGTTATGTTTGTGAAAGAGCGCATCCAAAGGGTGCGCTCTTTCACAAATCATTTAGGATTGCTATATTGACCGAAAGCAACGATCGCATTTTGTCCGCCGAATCCAAAGCTGAAATTAAGCGCATATTCCAGATTAGGCGATATCTCGGTATGTTGGATCATGGGTATTTTAAAAGCTGGTGTTTTCATTCCTACTGTGGGCGGCAAAATACGATCGCGTAGCGCTAGTAAACAAAAGGCTGCTTCAATCATCCCTGTTGCACCTAAAGTATGACCTGTTGCACCTTTAGTTGCGCTAGTTAAGCTATTTGGGAAAAATTGATTAATTAGATCGGCTTCACGGGCATCGTTTAATTTAGTTGCTGTGCCATGGACATTGATATACCCCACCTCATTAGCTGTAATTTGAGATCGCTCTAGGCAATCTTTGATAGCGATCGCTGCCATTTGATTATCAGGGTTAGGACTCGTTGCGTGATAGGCATCATTGGTAATTCCCCAGCCTAAAACTCTACCGTAAATTTGGCTACCTCTTTGTTTTGCTGATTTTAAAGACTCCAGCACCAACACTGCCGCCCCTTCTCCCAGTGCAAATCCTTCGCGTTCATCACTGAAGGGATGAACGCCTGTTTGGGCTAACACGCCAATTTTCTGAAATCCTGCGATCGTTAATGGTGTGATCGCAGAATCGGTTGACCCTGCGATCGCCAGATCGCAATGCCCCGAACGAATTAATTCATAGGCTTGCGCGATCGCCCAGTTTGCAGTAGCACAGGCTGCCATTGGCGCTAACACTGGTGCTTGTGTCTGTAATAAGCTTGCAATTTGTGATGATAAATTGGCTGACTGGTAATACTGCCAAAAATCTTGAATTAATTTCTTGTCAGGATTGTTGAGAAGCAATTCTAATTCTCTCTGATTACTTCGACTAGAGCCAATTACTACTCCACAGTTAGGCAAGAGAACTTGTAAGTCTGCATCGGCGATCGCTTCTAAAACAGATTTCTGTATTAAAGACTGTGCTCTAGATTGTGTCAATAATTTTGAATGGTCATTAAAACTAGGTAAGTAATCAATACGAGCAATTGGAAGTTGCAATTGATAGTCGAATTTAATTCCCGAACTACCTTGTAAAATTTGTTGCCAAGTATTCTCGCGATCTTCGGCGATCGCAGTAGTCATCCCAATGCCTGTGACAACAACTGTTGTATCATCCGATGTTCTATCCCAAGATTTCATCGACTGTAATATTGATATCAGGAAAAGCAAGAATGGATAAATTCTGTCCGCGATAAAATTTTTGAATGTCTCTATAACCTTCAATAGTGGGATATCGATAAACCTCAATGCAGGCATTATTAATGTCAATTAACCAAACTTCGGTAATATTATCCTCAGCATAAAGTGGAATCTTAAACTCGCGATCATTGTCAACTGTACTATCTGAAACCTCAATTAATAAAAATACGTCCGACGGTTGCGGATGCCCCGACTCATAGAAATCATCTTGATACCTCAATACCAATACATCAGGTTCAGGCTCCGACGTATTATCTAAAGCCAAAGGATTTTGGATGCGAATTACAACTTGCCCACCCAATTTATGGGCAAATTGATAGTTACAACGATCTACACAAGCCGCGTGTCTTCTGCCAATTGGGGACATTTTAATAATTTCTCCTCTAATTAGTTCTACACGCTCACCATCAGCGAATATTCCAGATTCGAGCATTTGATAATATTCCTTGACGGTAAAAAGGCGCTTGAGTACTGATGTCACTGACATATTTACCTCCGTAGAACTGATTTCATTTTAGCTTTAAACTCTGCAATGGCTATAGCCAAATAGACTAAGACATAAAGCCGAGAAGTGAGTGGCGGCGCAATTGTGCCACCACTCACTTCTCGGCTTTTCTTACTGCTATATCAGCTTATGGTAACCAGCGTGGGAATGTGCCAAACATTGGTAATACCTCTGGTTGAGGTAAATTATTGCTATTAGAACTATTGACAGATAGCAAAATCAATTGAGTTGGGACTTGAGGCGTACGAGCATTTCTAGAGGCTTTGGCAGAGTCTTCAGGAACAATAGCTTGAGAGCTAGATGAATCGCTATTACTGGGAATTGCTGAGTTTAATAAAATTGATTGACCATCAGGAGAGATATTAAATTGGATTTCTCTTTGAGATGGAAGTTCAAGAATACGACTCAGTTGTGCAGATTCTAAATTAATCGCAGCAAGATAAGGCTTCTCACGGAAAATATTTTTGGCGGGATCTTGCTCAACATCAGTCAGTAAGCAATAGATCGTTTTTTCTTGAGGATCGAACTGAGCACCGAGGATGGAACCACTAATTTTAGTAAGTTCCTTTTGTAATCCCTGATTATTTACTAAATATAGCGATCGCGTATAGTCTTTATTAAATTTAATCGTGGCAGCCTGTGTCCCACTCCTACCAAAGTTCAGAACCGTACCGAATCTTGGCAAAAAGTCCAACGGAGGGGCTTGCGGTTCGAGAGGCAAAATCGCAACTCCTTCCCCTTGAGCCATCGCCACTGACGCACTGTCGGGCGTAAACATAAAATCCCCCCCTGGCTGGTTATCAAGCGATCGTGGTGGTTGGTTTTCCTTGATAAGCCAGAGTCCATAGCGTCCGACTTGTTGACGACTGAGACGCTGTACCAAGATGTTTTTGCCATCGGGCGAGAGATCGAATTTAAAGTTTTGATAGTCATCACTGCCAAGAATTAGTTTTATGTCTGGTGAAGTAGACAGCAAACGATCATCGCGATCGATTCCTGTCGTTACCTCATAGAGTTTTTGGTCAAGTAAAGTTTGCCCCGCCGTTTCGATCGCCCCAAATAGAATTTTTTGACGATCAGGATAAATTCGGAAATCTAGAACTACAAGATTAGCAGGTGTCAAAACCCGCTTATCTTTTTGTAGTATATCGTAAAGTACAAGGCGACCTTTTTCCTCACCTTGTGAACCAATATATGCAAACCTTGGATTGGGCGTGCTAAACCTACCAGTAAAAGGATCAATTGCTATTTTTTTTGCTGACTCAGTAGCAAAACGGTCATAGGCATTTTCTAGCCTAACAGTATAGCTCTTGCCATAGGTTGCTGGTGCAAGAGGCGTATAGGACATACGGCGAGAAGACCAGCTAATTTTTCCCGCTAGCGGTGGATCGAACTTAATATTTTGCTCTACGCTTTCCCGATTCATCGGGCGATTAAACGTTAAATAGAAAGATGTATCGTTAGCGTCAATTTTCTGACCTTGCCAACTAAAGTCTCTCACTTGCGGAGAAGTATGGTCGCCAATCCACAATAATATGGCGATCGCTACACTCAGAAATGCTACCAACCCTAAGGCATAGCGATCGAGGGGCTGTGAAAACCATTTAAAGCGAGAGCTAAGTTGCATATTTAGATTTGATTATGACTCTAGAGGTCGATTGTAAACCAAAAACAAAAAAGTAGAGGCAGCACATAGTGCTGCCTCTACTTTTTTAGTTTTACTAATTTTTGCGAGAGGAAAAAAGTTGTTTGCCACCGAGCGAACGGAAATATAAAGTTCCCATCGTAGATATAAATATGCAATAGCTAACGATTTGGGTGGAGTACAACTTATCAGAATAACCAAATAACGTTGAGAAGATAATTCCTGGAAATTTATCGGCAGGCAAGATTGTTGAAGTATCGGTAATCTGCGAACCTAATGTGAACCATTCAAAAACATGTTTTGGTGGATCAAGAAATTCATAGGATTGTGTGATTGGATTGAATACTTTATCAATTGTATTAGCGAGATCAAATGCCGAAAGGGAAGTAATCACCAAGCCAGAAACAATCAGCAACAAGATAACTCCCAAAACTTGGAAGAATGCACGAATATTAAGCTTTACGCCAAACTTAAACATTGCAAGACCGATCGCGATCGCTGCAAAAATCCCTGCAAAACAACCAATTGCTGATGCATATTGAGCAATTCCAATTTGAGTCTGATCGGGAGACAATGTACCTGTAATAAATAGAACTGTTTCTGCGCCTTCCCGTAAAACGGCTACGGCAATTAGCGTAAATACGCCCCAGCCAGCTTTACGAGTTTCTTCAGAATCTAATGCCTTATCGAGGTTAGATTGAATTTGATGCCTCATCGTTTTCGCTTGTTGAGTCATCCAGATCAACATCCAACTCAACATTACGATCGCTGCAACTGAGAAAATACCTTTAGTCAAATAATAGACAGTACCGCTAAAACCGCCAATTAATCTCTGGGCGATCGCACCCATAATGCTACTGGCAAATAAGCCTGCTGCTGCACCTAAATAGACCCATTTTTGCAATACTGCTTGATTTGCTTTGATCAAATAAGCCAGCACTATCCCTACAACTAAAGTTGCCTCTGTTCCTTCTCTAAGGGTGATCAAAAAGGTAGGCAGGGCGGCACTAAAATCTATACTAAAGTTCATACTTACCCTACTTTTTTGTTTCAGTAGTAACTAAATTTTGAATTAGCTTAAATTCTTCAGGAGATATAACCTTTTTCGTAACAAGGTCATCAACCTGTTTATAAGGTCTACCTGCTTGAATACGCTCTGATAGTGAAGGTTTTGTCCCTGGTAGCTCTAGCTTATCTAGCTCTGCGATCGGAGCAGTATTAATATCGATTTTGCTAGACTTGGCGGCTTTAGGCTCTACATTGACAGGCGTAGATGCTGGTGAAGCTGTAGAAGTAGAAGTGTCAGTTTTAGTGGCTTCTGGGGAATTGGAACAACCTGCTACCAAGCAAAAAACTAGACCTAAAAGCACTAAATGAGCCTGAGAAAACTGACGGAGAAAAGTAGATTTGATCACATGCATCATCCAAAGATAAAAAACTAAGTATCAAAAACCTTACTAATTTTCTAGACCAGAATCTAGGCATAGAGATTTATTAGATATCTTATTGAGAAAATTATTTGTTAACTATATTTATACACTATACAAGTGAGAATAGTTCGCAATAATTATAAAAGATTCTTATGTCTTGTTGCGTAGTGGTACTAAATGGTATGCAGGAGTCTTAGACCATATAGATCTGCTTTATATTGGTTTAGCAGATCTATCGGCACTGGTCAGGTAATGGGGG
>CAIJEA010000354.1 GCA_903819605.1 uncultured cyanobacterium
ATCTCTGGATTATCAAAAAACCTCTCAATAGCTTGCTTATAATCTTCACTAATTCCAACAGATGCTTGATATTTTAGACTGTGATTATAATCAGTCATCATAACGGCTGCGCGGGAAGTTCGCAAAGCAGAACAGATGCCATTTAAAGCGATTTGATGAATTTCGCTGACTGTTTGCGCTGCATTCAATGCAGATACAAATTCGTACATCAACTTCAAACGAGTTAGCTGCAAGTTCAATCGATCTTCGGTCATTTGTTGATCGGCGATTGTTTGAACTAACTGAAAATTAACATCTTTGAGTTCAGTACGTAGTTTAGCCATGGGACTCACCTCCAACGATCGCATTCCTAATTCTCAAGCTTGGCGAACCACAACCAACGGCTAGACCACTTTGTCCACCCTTACCACAACCACCTGACTCATCCCACAAAAAGTCATTACCGATCGCCTCGATATCTTGCAAAGTCTCAAATACATTTCCTGAAAGTGTTACATCCTTGACTGGCTCTGCAATTTCACCATTTCGGATCATCCAAGCTTCGCCTGCGGTAAAGGTAAACATTTCCCCGTTCGTCATTCCACCTTGCCAATTTTTTGCATAAACACCTACAGGAATATTGTTAAATAAGTCGGCAACATCGGTTTTACCACGCCCAATCCAAGTATTTGTCATGCGTACAATTGGTGGGTAATGATAATCCAAACATCTGGCATTTCCAGTTACTTTTTCGCCCAATTTACCTGCTGTCTCACGCGAATGAAGCCTACCTACTAGTAAACCATCCTCAATTAATTGAGTTGTAGTCGCAGGTACACCCTCATCATCATAAAGAAAGCTGCCGCGATGCCCAACAGCCGCCGCTCCATCAAAAATTTGTAAGTCAGGTGCGCCAAACTTCCTACCAATACTCATCGTTTCTAGCATATCGGGATTTTCGTATAGCATATCTGCTTCTGAGAGATGACCAAAAGCCTCATGAACAAACAATCCTGCTAAAATCGGATCGATCACAACGGTATAAGTATTACCTTGGACAGTCGGTAAGTCTAAAGCAGTGACGGCTCTCTGAGCAGCACCGATCACCTGTTGGTCTAAATCGATCAAATCTAGATATGAACGCCTCGATCCAAAAGTTTCTCGACCTGTTTGGACTAGATCTCCGCTTCTAGCTGTTGCTGAACATCGCAACTCCCAGTCAGCCCATTCTTGTTCGATGACTGTGCCTTCTGAGCTAGCAAATATTACTTGCTGTGTAATGTCTCCATAACGGACTGCGGTACTAACCACTCGATCCGAAACCGATCTCAAAATATCCGTGTAATGAGCACATAAATTTTTCTTGTCAATTAGCTCAATGCCATGGGAATTTTCTTGAATCAGGGATACTTTAGTTTGTAAAGGTTCAACATCAGCTAGCATGGTTTCCTCATTACCAACCCATTTTGCTGCCGCGATCGCTTCTTGAAGTTTGTTCTCTAAACTATGCAGATTGTTAAAACTCGCAAATCCCCATCCTCCTCTATGGCAAGCTCTAGCCTGTCCGCCAATTGAAATACCCGTACTGAGGGTCTCGACTTTGCCACTTCGCAAAAATATGTCAGCGCCCTGCGATCGCTCTAGCCTTATTGAGAAAAAATCTACATGAGCCTTATACTTTGTCACTAAACTCAAAATTTGATCTTTAACTTGCCATATATCCATATATAAAGCCCACAAGAAAAGCTCTCTATTTGTTGTACATATAATTATTGCATGAAAATATCGCCTTCATGGATAATGTATGCGATCGCATATATGCAATAAAAAATCCCCCTCTTACGAAGGGGACTTTTTATTGATCAACTATTGTAAACAGATACAAAACCGTCGATTAGAAATTAACCGTTGATAGCAGGAGCGGACATAGCAACAGGAGCAACATCAACAGCAGCCAAATCGAGAGGGAAATTGTGAGCATTACGCTCGTGCATTACTTCCATACCCAAGTTTGCGCGGTTGATTACGTCTGCCCAAGATGGTACTACACGTCCTTGGCTGTCAGAAATCGATTGGTTGAAGTTGAAACCGTTCAGGTTGAATGCCATGGTGCTTACGCCCAAGCTGGTGAACCAGATGCCAACTACTGGCCATAGAGCCAAGAAGAAGTGCAACTGACGGCTGTTATTGAAGGATGCGTATTGGAAAATCAAACGACCGAAGTAGCCGTGAGCTGCAACGATGTTGTATGTTTCTTCTTCTTGTCCGAACTTGTAACCAGCGTTTTGGCTTTCGTTTTCGGTTGTTTCACGAATCAAGCTGGAGGTTACCAATGAACCGTGCATAGCACTGAACAATGAACCACCGAACACACCTGCTACTCCCAACATGTGGAAAGGATGCATCAAGATGTTGTGCTCTGCTTGGAATACAATCATGAAGTTGAAAGTACCAGAGATACCCAAAGGCATACCATCAGAGAAAGAACCTTGTCCGATTGGGTAGATCAAGAATACTGCGGTTGCTGCTGCTACGGGTGCAGAGTAAGCAACTGCGATCCAAGGACGCATACCGAGGCGGTAGGAAAGTTCCCATTCACGTCCCATGTAGCAGAAAATGCCGATGAGGAAGTGGAATACTACCAATTGGTAAGGACCACCGTTGTATAGCCATTCGTCAAGGCTATCTGCTTCCCAAATGGGGTAAAAGTGCAAGCCAATCGCGTTGGAGGAAGGTACGACTGCGCCAGAAATCATGTTGTTGCCGAATAGCAAGGAGCCTGCTACTGGTTCGCGGATTCCGTCGATATCGACTGGAGGTGCGGCGATGAAGGCGATGATGAAGCAAATTGTGGCGGAGAGTAAGCAAGGGATCATGATTACGCCGAACCAACCTACATATAGGCGGTTATCGGTGCTGGTGATCCAGTTGCAAAACTGATCCCACAGTGACGCGCTTTC